>JACOMV010000359.1 GCA_014324065.1 Hormoscilla sp. SP12CHS1
GCTGATGGGAACAAATACGTTTAAGAACTGGTTTACTACATGCTGTTATTGTACTAATTAAATAGCGAACAAGCTGTAGTTCTACGGCTGCTGCTAAATCTTGCTCGCTGGGAGTGCAGTAACTACGGGTAGTTTCTAGGTTGTCATGTCCTGCTAGAGTAGCGACTTTTTCTAAACTTACTCCTGCATCGATGAGATTTTTACAGAATGTGTGTCGGAGTTGATGGGGCGAAACTTTTTCTAAATCAGTTTGTTTAACGTATTTTCTCAAGGTACTTTCAATGCCTCTGGGAGTCATCGCTCCTCTTTGACCGATAAACACCCTTTGGTCAGAACCTTTGTTTTTGTGATATCCCAGTTCTAGTAAGATAGAACGCGCATCTTTATTTAGGGGAATGGTTCTTCTTTTTGAACCTTTGCCATGATTGACACTCAAGCGTCCTTTTTTGGGACTAATTTTGATATCTTTCCAAGTCAAGGCGCAGAGTTCGGAAACTCTCAATCCTGTATTGAGTAGTAATTTGACGAGCGCAATGTCTCTAGGTTTTCTTCCTTTCTCTACTATTCGACATAAATCGTGTTGAGAGAGTCTATCCAACCATTTCGGGGCTGAAGCTTGTTCTTTGATAGGTTGGGGAACATGAGGCAAACGGTTGTCTGGAAAGTAGCCTTCAATCCCCGCCCAATTGAGGAAGCTGCGGAGACTGGAAATCTTGCGATTAATGGTTTGAGGCTTTAATTCTAATGTCTCATCTAGATAATGTTTATACTCTCGTAAATCGGTTGGAGTAATTAATGTGGGAGAAAATTATTCGTTCCCAAAGGATTTCAACCAAACAGCAAAAGCATCTAAATCGCAGAGATAATTTTTAATAGTGTAGGCACTTCGTTCTGATTCAGTCATAAACTGAGCAAAACTATCTCGATAATTAATCGATGATGTTTTTTTCCAGCAATTTCAGATGTGGATTTCATGGGTCGCGTAATTATACGCTGAGTTTTGAGGGAAATTATAACTGAATAATTCTAATTATACGTCCAGCGTTGTTTTCTGTTCCGTTGCTATCGGATCGCCCACTAGGAAGTTTTGGTTCTTAACCGAGCAGTATTGCAACGAGGCCCATCATTAGGCAGAATAGGTGATATCAGCGATTTCAAGGTGAAATCACGTGAGCAGTAAGGGCAATCCCATGCTAGGGGCGAGAATCCCGCCCCTATGGATGGCGCAGTTTCGGATCCTAGCGGCTGAACGAGGCTGTAAGCCCGCTGAACTGGCACGCGAAGCGTTTGCCCGCTACCTGGAACAGTCGGGTATTAGCACTGATATCACTGATATCACCCAGACCAGGAATTTTCAAGCCAGGGGAGACGTAATTGAAGCCAGGATAGGTGATAGCAGCGATATCAAGGTGATATCACCACGGCTGCAATTCCTTGAGGACCAGGTTTATGCGCTGGTGGAGCAAGTCGCTGCCGACAGCGAGAAGTCCCAGTTAGTCGGGGCTAAACCGAAGGTGGCGAACACGACAACTGCTCGGAGGCTAGCTGCTGCTGGCGACAGTTGGCTGACCACTGGTGAAGCCTATGACCAGGCCAAGCGCCGGGGGCTCAAGCAAAGCCAGGGGACCTTCAGGCGGTGGTTGCGCGATGCGCTCGCTGACCAGCAGCTTCCCCCTACCTTACAATCGCTGGGTCTGGAGGCAGACTGGGCAACCCGCATTAGTAGCAATCCCAAAGACAACGGAGTGCGGTGGCTGCGGTTCCAACAGCAACAGTCAACTTCAGTCATCAGTGATCAGTAAACAGTGATCAGTTATGTTTTTTCTAGCGAACCGTGACAAGGTTCAGATATCAATGAACTGACTAGACCCGGCCTCGGGGCTAATATGCAGATAGCGTTCTGTGGTCTCCAATTTGCTATGACCTAAACTTTGCTGTAGGAGTCTGAGATTACAGCCCCCCTCAATGGCGTGAGAGGCGTGGGAATGCCTCAACCAGTGACAGGATGCTTTCTCAGATACACCAGCCCTTATAGCGCACTGCTTGACGATTTTGAAGACCATTGTCCTCTCTAGGGGTCTACCAGTACGGGACACAAAAACCGCGTTACTACTTCTAGGCAGTGCCATCAACTGACCCCAGACCGACTGAGGGACAAGGACGACTCTCGTCAATGCTCCCTTCCGGAAGATGGTAGCCTTCCCCCCGTCGAGGTGCGGCTGCAAGTCGTTCCAGGTTAAGTTACACACTTCACTGACTCGCAATTCGCAGGCATACATCAGGGAGAGAAAGGCGCGAGCGCGGTGGTTTCTAGTTGCACCAATCAGTTTCTTACACTCGTCAGCCGACAGAACCCGTTCTGCTAACTTGTCCTTGACCTTGGGGCATTTGATGAATGAGCCTACATTAACCTGTAAGTACCCAACCTTGACACAGAAGCTAAACAGGGACTTGATGGCTCTAATCTTATTGGCGACGGTATGGGGCTGATCTGTTAACTGTAACCGCCTGTGCAACAATTGCAGGTCTTCTAAGGCTACATCTGACAGGGGTTGAGCGACAAATAAGAGGAACTGAGAGACGATGCTGCGGTAGCTGACTTGAGTAGTGCGGGACTTGTCCCCTAGCCAGATGAGGATAATTTCTCTGTCAGAGTCTGCACGGGTTAAGGCATTAATGTTCATGGCTTAATCCCTTGGTTCAACACGGGGATTGTCTGATTTTAGATTGAGCGATTTGAGAAATCCCAAATCTAAATTTCAACAAACCTGGGCCTTTTGTTGAATTCAAGGAATTGATGCTTGTCCCTGCTGAATTCCCGTTCTCATCCAACTGGTGACAGGCTGGTAGATTCATATGGCCTCCTTTCCTTGACTGGTGATGTTTCCTGAGTTCACTGGCGATCTTAGCAGTTGCGACCGGTGCAGGGTAGAAATGTTTTCCTAGCAACCACCCTTGTGAATACGAGTTCATCTGTGTTACAGAGACTCCAGATCCCATCCGGTTGTCTAGTAAAAACACGAACTCCGTCGGTGTCTAGAACTGCGCGACAGGTTCAATTGACCTCTGGCGATCGCCGTTGCCGATAGCTTTCTACCCTGATGTCCCTTCTCTATTCCAACATACAAGGCGGGCTAAGTTCTAGTAGGCTTTAGCCTGGAGGTGAGGGTGACTGAATGCTGAACGCTAAAGAAAATTATCCCTTAGCTCTCACCAGTGGTAACCCTAAAGTTTCCCGCTGCTCCAGGTACAGTTGAGCAACCCGTCGCGCCAAATTGCGAATCCGACCAATGTAACGTGTCCGCTCCGTTACCGAAATCACCCCTCGCGCATCCAACAAATTAAAGCTGTGGGAACACTTCAATACATAGTCAAGACTCGGCAACACCAGGCCCCGCTGAGTCAGTTGCTCCGCGGACTGCTCGTATAGGCCAAACAGAGTAAACAGTAGATCGGGATTAGACGCCTCAAAGTTATAGGTACATTGCTCCACCTCCCCCTGGAGGTGAACATCTCCATAGGTAACACTGTCAGTCCAGCGAATCTTGGTAAACGCATCCGTTTCCTGAAGATACATCGTCAGTCGCTCCAGGCCATAGGTGAGTTCAATCGAAACTGGACGACAATCAATCCCGCCGCACTGCTGGAAGTAAGTAAATTGGGTAATTTCCATCCCATCAAGCCAAACTTCCCAGCCCACGCCCCAGGCCCCCAAGGTCGGAGACTCCCAGTTATCCTCCACAAACCGGATATCATGCTCGGACGGACGCACCCCCAAGGCCCGCAAAGAATCCAGATACATCTCTTGGATATTATCCGGTGAAGGCTTAATCAGCACCTGGTACTGGTAGTAATGTTGATAGCGATTGGGATTTTCCCCGTAACGTCCATCCGTAGGCCGGCGGCAGGGCTCGACATAGGCCACTGACCAAGGTTCAGGCCCGATCGCTCGTAAGAAAGTATGAGGATTCATGGTGCCAGCACCCTTTTCCGTATCGTAGGGCTGGGCGATCAGGCAGCCCCGATCGGCCCAGAACCGGTGCAAAGTAGTAATCACCGACTGAAAATTCACAGATAAATAGCCTCCCCGAAAAAAAACTAAAAAAAAAATTAGCCCAAAACTGGCTCTGTGACTATGTTTCAGGTTTTCGCGAAAAAAAAGTTTCCCAAAAAATCGAAAAAAGGGTTGACACTTGGAAATCTAGTTGTTAGATTAGAGAAGTGCCCGAAAA
>JACOMV010000360.1 GCA_014324065.1 Hormoscilla sp. SP12CHS1
TTGAGACCCATCCCTTCACTCCTGGCTTTGAGAACTTGGATAATCCGATAAGGGAGTTCGTAGACCCGCTAAGGGCGTGGCAAAGGTTTCACTGTAGTAAATGTGTCACACGCTTTGCAATGGTAGATGGTACGGCTACCGTTGTGTTGAGTCTCATAATGGTGGTAAGGGTGTACCTCTTCACTCCCACAACAGGGACAACACCGCGAGAAGAGTTCCATAACACACACCTCCAATAATCTGGGAAAGTCTCAGCCTCTCTATTAAGTAGTTAGACAAAAATAATTGCACATAGCCATGGGCGACATGCTGCGGATATGGAGACTAGCGCGAGAGAGTGTGTGAAATTAATTTTGTCCATGTCCTTATCATCTATATTTCATAGAGGGCAGGACTTTGGGCCATCCTGTTCATCAGAGACAGTGCCTCATTAACGTCGTTAATGTTAATGGTGAAATTCTCCGAGTAATTCAGCCCACCAGCATCGAGGGCAGGACTTTGGGCCAGAATATTCTAGCTTTGATAATAGACCTCTTGCATAAGTCAATTTTTCTGTAGGGGCAAAGCATTTGGGCCTAATTTTATAGACAAATATATAAATGTATTCAAATGCTTGGCCCGCTCGTTATTTTTGCAAGAGGTCTAATATACAATAACCTAAGTTGCTACCTATAAAACCTCAAAACCCAAATTAGCCCAAATTGGCCAAAATTGCCTTGTGATTTACCCCNNAATGGCATTTTTGCGGAGAAATTTACCAAAAATGGCTGTCTGGGACGTAGAAATTTTTATAGGTCGCAACTTGAGTTACAATAGTAAGTCCTTGCTTCTGCAACAAAAGTCACCGGATACCGCCGGAGCAGAAGTCGTCTAGTCCAGAAGGAGAATCCATCCATGAAACGTTACGTTTACGAAACAATGTACATCCTGCGTCCTGATTTGGGCGAGGAATTGACCGAGCGGGCGATCGAGAAGTATCAAACCCTGCTGCGTGATATGGGAGCGGAAATCCTGGAAACCCAGCACCGGGGTAAGCGCCGTCTCGCCTATGAGATTAAAAAACAACGAGAGGGTGTCTATATCCAAATGAATTACCAGGCCGATGGAAGCGCGATCGCCTTTCTAGAGCGTTCTATGCGCCTTAGTGAGGATGTGATTCGCTATCTTACCATTAAGCAGGAGGTGAAGGAGGACAAAGAGACGCCACAACCTGCTGAGACCTAAATTTCTGGTTTTATTTGCAACTCATGTAATTGGATAATAGTTAGTAGTTAGTAGTTATATTAAGATAAAACGCTAACTACTATAAAAGATTATGTTGCATAATCTGATAGAATTATTGCAAGCACAAAACTTACGCTTCTTAAACTATTCTACCGCACCGGTGGTGAGGAGGCGGGGGAGTTCCCAGGCGGATATAGGGAAAGAGGCGAATTCTAAATTTCCAATTCTAAATTTCCAACTCTAAAACAGCAGTAAAAAAATATAACGCATAAATTATAGAATAAAAAGCGATGAAGCTATCCAAGAACAACATAGACCAGCGGTTATCTCATTTATACGATGCGATCGTAGTTGGGGGAGGAGCGGGGGGACTGTCAGCCGCGATATACCTACAGCGATATCGCCTGGACTGTTTGGCAATCGAAAAAGGGCGGGGGCGTTCTTTCTGGATGCAGGACTTGAGAAATTACCTGGGTTTGCCTCCAGATACAGCAGGACGTACCATGCTGCAACAGGGAGAGAAACATTTTCTCTCTCTCAATGGTGATTATCTGCGCGGTTATGTAGAAGAAGTCTCCGATGAGGGCGAAACTTTTGCAGTTAAGGTTAAGGTTGGTAAGAAGGATAGCATTTATCGAGTATTTCGCTCTAAATACCTGATCGCTGCCAGTGGCATCATCGATCATCTCCCCCAGCTACCAGATATGCAGAATGTCTATGACTATGCTGGATACAATCTGCATGTCTGCATGATCTGTGATGGTTACGAGATGTCTGATAAGAATTGCGGGTTGTTCGTTGGTTCCGAAAGCGCGATAAATACAGCTTTTGTCTTGAATTGGTTTACCCCCTACATCACCGTGTTTACTCAGGGGCTGTTTGCAGTCGGTATGGAAATGCGTCAGAAACTGGCAGAACATGGCTATCCCCTAGTTGAGCAGCCCATCAAACGCTTTTTGGGGCATAATCATGAAATGACCGGGGTAGAACTGGCCGATGGCTCGACAGTTGAACTGGAAACGGGACTGGTGGCGATGGGTTCTCACTACCACAATGAATATCTCCAGGGTTTGGATCTAGAGTGGCAGGGCCATAACTTGGTTACCTATGATATGTGTCGTACTTCCCATCCTCGCTTATTTGCCCTGGGAGACTTAAAAGTAGGTATCAATCAGGTGTCAATTGCTGTAGCAGATGGTACATTAGCAGCAACGGCAATTTGGCGAGATCTGCGTCGTGCATCACAGGCACGTCGCTGGGAAGAGAAGATCGAAGACTATGGGGCAGTAAGTTAACGGAGCTATAAAAAAGTGACTACTACTACCGACGATACTACTGTTAATCCCGAACAGCTACAAGCAGAAATAACTCATTTGTGCGAAGATTTACAGATGCGCGACCATCTGGTGCAAAAATTGTCTCAAGAGCTTTTCCGGTTGGTTAAAGGCAATGCTAGTTTTATGCCTAATCAATCAGAATCTGAAGGTAATATGGCCCAAATTCAGGCTCTGCAAGAGCAGCTACGAGGCAATTCCTTACAGATAGGATTTTATCAAGAGCAAATTGCCTCTCGGGATGCGGAAATTTACCAACTGCGGCATACAGTCCAGGAATTGACTGACCGTAGTCGTATGTTGGAAATGGCAGTACAGGAATTGCCTCATATCTATCGCCAGAAGTTTGCGGAAAGGATAGAACCGGTGAAGGAAAGACTGGATATGCTGCAACGGGAAAACCGTCAACTGCATGCAGAATTGCAAAGTGTGAGTTACCGTATGGCTGTCAAAACCCGCAGCGCGATCGATTTGCCTTCTTTCCCTCCGTTAAATTCTGACGATGCGGGTATGGCCAGACTGGTAAAGCATGAGTAAATATTCAGATATTAGCAATCGGCATATAGCAGTAAGCCGATCGCATCAGCCTGAATGCTTACCGGATGCGATCGGTCCAATCGATGGGAAGTCAAATGTAGCTAATAATAGGATATGATGGTCTTAGAGGATGTTTGTAAACACGTAGAGGTAAGAAATGTTTCAGGCTAGTCTGCGTAGCATGAGTCGAATCATAGCTATGTAGATAATAGGATCTCATGTGTGTCAAGTGACATCGCCCAGAGATATCGAAGCTCGTTTTTTCTATGTAAACGAGCGTGTATAGCTAGCCAGATGCCATCGAGGCGCCAATTGCGCTAGTTAGGTGTAAACCGTTTGCCAAGCGGGAAAATAACCTGGTAAATCTAGCCATTTACATCCTTGAATAACCATGTAGAAAATAGCATTGAGGATGGACCACATACAGACTTGGAGGGGCAGTATCACTTGCCTTGTCTGGCGGGTTTTCTAATAGCGTCCGGGAGACATCAGAATGCGTGATAATATTTTAGATCGCGCTATGTCAAGTGATACCGGGACGACCTCCCGGTTTAGCCGGTGGAATCAGCGCTTCAATAAATTCATACTGGTCAAGGGTTAGATTACTGGAGTATGCTTTAGTCATTGTTCACATGGGGCTACTGGTTTACGTATCGGACGCATACACCATATGAGCTTTTTTACTCCCTTTTTCACTGTTAAAACAGCCTCTGACAGTCATGAGTTGAGCGTCCGGGTCGGAACCCATAGCTTCTTTCATGAAATAATGCCTCATGAGCGGGTTCGATGACATATTCGATCGGACATTGCCCGGCTCTGTCCTCCATCATTTTGGCTCGGTCTTTCAGCAGCTTTTCTAGCTCTAGCCTTTGCGAGAAACTCAGGCATTTCATGCCATCAACCCCCGCCGTTTTATTTCCGGCGTTTAACTGTGTTACCTGACGGATGGCCAGTAATCTTGCACTCCGGGATCTCAGAATTAATTTTGGCAAGCTATTCCCTCGTGCCTTGTCTCCAGCTCTAATAGCTTTCCATACTCGACATTGTAGGCGGAATAAGTTGCGCTTCTTGTTTCTTCCATGGCAACCCACTCCAAGATTCACTTTGAGGTTTCCTATCGTGCCTAACCCTACTCTACGCCATCTCATACGTTCTGATTACCTCGAAGCAATTACGCTGAGTTTTACCCGCTGCTGAGACTTCCGTTGCTCGCCCACAAAACTGCGGTTTCGACCTATCCGCAGACCCAGACAGCGTTTTTATTCGTTCCGTATCCCTCACGGGAGCGCCAGCCATTCGCACAGCGTGGCGCCAGCCATTCCCAAGATTTATTGGCAGTTTAGGGCGGTTCAATTTGCCGGAGCGCAACTCGGAGAAAACGGCTATTACACGTAAAAATGCCATGAGTCTTGCGCGATCGAGGTTGGCATGTTTGATTCAGATTGCTACCTATGGATAGGACAGTTTTCTAGAACCTGTTTGCCCATACTGCCTCCCCATTACCGCCAGTGTGCCTATCTGCTTTGGCTCTGATTGCGACCTGTTACCAGCGGAACTCCAAAGAGTTCCGTATCCCTCACGGGAGCGCCAGCCATGTCCAATCGGTGTGGTCAGGTCGGGAGTCACTGTGTCTCCTACAGGACGGGACTTGCGCCCGCATCCAAGGGTCAGTTAGGAAGTTTCCCGGGTGTTCCCGGACGTTTTCCTCCCAGGCTATGGATTTGGGAACGAATCGCACTCGTGTTTCCAAACATCCTCTTAGCGGGACTTAAACAAAAACTTCCCCCTAAAGCGGCTGAATTCCATGTATAATAGGCATTATACGTCAACGGACATGGTTT
>JACOMV010000361.1 GCA_014324065.1 Hormoscilla sp. SP12CHS1
ATATTGTTCAAACCTGGTTCCAGATCGGTCAAACCAATCTGGAGTCACTAAAGTGAGAAGCCATTCGGGAGCATGAGTGTAAGAATACCAGCTTTGAGGAATGGGAGCTAGAGCCTGAGAGATTTGATGGAGTGCTAGCAGCAACTGCTTTTCATTGGGTTGCGCCCGAGAGAGGGTATCCCAAAGTGACTGCGGCCTTAAAAGCCAGAGGGGCTCTAATTTTACTCTGGAACATGTCAGCCCAGCCCCCCTATGAAGTTTACCCAATGTTGGATGAAGTCTATCAGATCCACGCTCCATCTCTGGGACGATATGAAGACAGAAAAATTCAGTTAGCCAACCTGAACCAGTTTGTCCAGAAGGTGAAGGACTCAGGTTATTTCCAGGACTGGAAGTCCGAATATTTACCATGTGAAGTGACCTATAGCATTGATGATTATTTGGCGCTGTTGAGTACCTACTCCCCCTACATCAACCTAGAGTCCCAGCAGCGAGATTTGTTGTTTGCTGGTTTGAGGGAAACCCTAGAGAAGAACTGCGGCAATAATATCCAACTCTCATATCTGTCAGTTTTTCAGGTTGCCCGCAAAAGGTGAATGTCATGGGCGATCGGATGATATCCTTTGGGTATTGGGCAGTCGTCTAACCCGCTGCTTGCTGCGGATCTAAGTTTGGGCTCCGGATCGCCGGTGATGCTCGCCGTTAGCCGACATGAAATCTGAAGTTGACCATTCAGATTCACTGCCTCTGAGTACCGTATTGACAAGCGATCGGCTATAACTGGAAAAAGGCGACTCTTGCCACAACCCTCGGCGGCCATTCAGGCTCTGTCTATTCCGTCGCGATCGGCCCTGATGGCAAGACTGTAGCCAGTGGCCGTAGTAACGATACTATCACAATCTGGAGTTTGGAGACATTCCGAGAAATCGCTACCCTCACCGGGCATTCAAGCATAGTCGGGTCTGTCGCGTTCAGCCCCGATGGCAAGACTTTAGCTAGTGGCAGTCCAGACGATACTATCAAGATTTGGCGGACAGAAGTAAGCAACTAAAAGGAAAAAGTGGGAAACGTGGTTCGCCACGGCAGAGAAGAGATAATCTAACCAACAGCGTAGGGAGTAAACTTCCTCATAAACGGAGAATGAAACCCGATAACAATGTCCTGGTTGTCTACGCCTCTTGCTACTAATTCAGCTGCCAAGTCTATTTCCGTTGCATTCCACTGAATCCAGATTTTTTCATCTTTGATATCCAAATGAATTATACAACTATGTATCCATGTTTGCCGCTCCCAACCCAGGTAAACTATTTGGTAATGATTCCGTTCGACATCGAAAATCGTTTCAACTTCTATTTCGCCGTGGGCGGGCTTGTGTTGACTGTAATCTAATAATAGTTCTTGAATGCAATGACGATATGCTTCTAATTTTTCCATTGGACAAGTGCCTCCTCTTCAGGATTGTATATAATTAGCTTAACTGAATTCTCTTCAATCATTAGTTTGGGAAACTCTAGTTGAAAAAACGTGTTATATGCTATTATCGGTACCGCAAGATAAAGATTTCTTTCAGGTTCTTTGACGCTCAAGGCTCTTCGGTAATTTATGTATTGTCCTAATGCTGTATGAAATTCAGATATCGCCGATGCTTGCGGTAAAAAACTTTTGATTTCAACAGCAATTTTTTCCTGGCTGTTTTCCGCTGCGATTAAAGTTTCAGCCCCCAGGTCGATTAACATGTTGACGTTTCCATAAACAATAGGAAATGGGTCGTGGGTGATTTGCCATCCCTCTTTGATTAACGCATTTTTGACCGCTGCGTGAAATGTATCCTTTGACATACTTTATTGGGATAAATTTATTTATTCTTATATTTACTTGCAAATTAAATGCATGTTAATAATAGACTATAACGGGTACGCTCTTAATACCATTGTGAAAAAATTGACAATTGTTTCAGCATTATTCTCTTAGTCGTTTTTAACCGACTTTAGCTATTAGCCGGGAGTTAAAACCCCCGGCGGGCTAACAGCGAAGTGAGAAGTGAATTGTAATTAATCGACCTCAGACAAAGTCAAAGGTAAATTTGGTTCTACAGGTAGAGAAGCAACAGATTCTGTCTGGACGATCGCGGCTTGCAGCAGGGGCGTGCGAGTGATAGAATCATTAGCGATAGTAAAGAGGGGGTTAGAAAGAATGCCCCCCAGAGAGGTAGCAATCAAAGACAGCACCAAACCCACTTGTAAAGGTCGCATACCGGGAATATTCCAGCGCACTTCCGGGTAATTTTTCACCACGTCGGACATTTCCTGGGGTTCCTTGACCACCATCATCTTGACAACGCGGATGTAATAGTAGATGGAAACCACGCTGGTAATTAACCCCAGAATCACCAAGGCGTAAAGTCCAGCTTGCCAACCTGCCCAGAACAGGTAAATTTTACCGAAGAAACCAACTAAAGGCGGTATCCCTCCCAAGGAAAGCAGACAGATGCTTAACCCCAATGTCAGCAGAGGGTCTTTTTGATATAAACCGGAATAGGCGCTAATTTGGTCGCTACCCGTCCGCAGGGAGAAGAGGATCACGCAGGTGAAGCCCCCTAAGTTCATGAATAGGTAAGCTATCAGGTAAAAGACCATGCTGGAATATCCCGCTTGGGTGCCTGCCAGAAAACCAATCATCACGAAACCAGCTTGACCTATAGAAGAATAAGCCAATAGTCGCTTCATGCTAGTTTGGGCCAGGGCGACCACGTTCCCCAAGATCATGCTGAGAACCGCCAGGGCCGTAAAGACCAAATGCCATTGTTCCGATACCAGGGGAAAGGCCGTCAGCAGCAGACGGATGGCCAGGGCGAAACCTGCGGCCTTGGAACCTACCGAGAGGAAGGCCACTACCGGGGTGGGAGACCCTTCGTATACGTCCGGCGTCCATTGGTGGAAGGGGACCGCCGAGATCTTAAAGGCGATACCGGCGATCGCAAACACCAGGGCGATGACTAAACCGATATTGGAAGCGTTGCTGCTAGCGGCCATCTGGGAGGCGATCGCGCCCAGTTTGGTCTCGCCGCCAGACAAACCGTATAATAAGGAGGTGCCGTAGAGGAAGACAGCGGAACTGGCCGCGCCGATCAGCAGATATTTCAAAGCCGCTTCATTGGAACGGGGGTCGCGCTTCAGGTATCCTGTCAGCAGGTAGGAAGAGATACTGAGGGTTTCCAGGGAGACAAAGATCGTCACTAGCTCGTCGGCACCGGAGAGAAACATGGCACCCAGGGTCGCGGTGAGCAAAATGCTGATAAATTCTCCCAAGGCACTGCCTGTCTCTTCCACGTAGGTAACGGACATTAAAATAGTCACTATAGCTGACAGGGCGATGATACCCCGAAATATCGCGCTCAGGGCATCCCCGTTAAAGCCTCCTAGAAAGGCGATCGGGTTTTCGGTATCCCATTGGAAAAGCAGGGCAAAGATCGCCAGTCCCAGTCCCGCGATCGCCAGATAGGGAGTCCAGCGAGAGGAGGATCTGCCAGCTATCAGGTCAGCCATCAATACCGCCAGGAGAGTGATAATCACGATCATCTCTGGCAAAATCGTCCCTGCGTTGAGCTGGGCAGCAAGTGTAGCAAAATCCATAGGTTCTATGAGGTTTTGTTTACGATCCCAAGAGTATGGGTAGGTCAACTTAACATTCCTTATCATATAGGCGATCCGGACTTTTTTGATGAGTCCCGGCCAAGAAACCCGGTTTCCGCTACCACACCCCCAGCCTAAAGACTGGGGCTACACAAATAAAGCCCGCCTGCGCGGGCTGAATTTCATTAAAGAGTTTCCGCTACCACACCCCCAGCCTAAAGACTGGGGCTACACAAACAAAGCCCGCCTGCGCGGGCTAAATTTCATTAAAGAGATGCTCCCTAAGGAAACCGGGTTTCTCAGAGAAACCCGGTTTCTGGATTTTCGCCTATTATCCCCTGCTTATATCCTTAACTCTGGTCGATCGGGGTATTCTGGGTTTGGCAATAATCGCTGTCCCAGACAGTCTACATGCAGATCCATCTTCTCCAGAATAGTTTGTCCAATACAGCTTGTTCGCTATTTAATTAGTACAATAACAGCATTTAGTAAACCAGTTCTTAAACGTATTTGTTCCCATCAG
>JACOMV010000362.1 GCA_014324065.1 Hormoscilla sp. SP12CHS1
CAAAATTAATTCGCGAGATTCTCGAAGGTCATGCTAAGATTGGATACAGTCACGGCGATATCCAAAGCTACGCGATCGCCGATTCTCAGGAAACTCATTTTATGCTAATAATTGTTGGCTGGGATGGGGAACGTCGAGTTCACGGCTGCATTACCCATGTTCAGATTATCGATGGTAAAATATGGATTCAACGGGATGGTATCGAAGATGGCATCACCGAAGAATTGGTGGAAGCAGGGGTTCCTAAATCAGATATCGTGCTGGGGTTTCATCCGCCATATGTCCGTCCCCATACCGGTTACGCCATCTCCTAACCCAATGGCGATCGCAGCCACTGCCAACAAGGGCGATGGCAATTATGAGAGGGTCTCGGGATATGTTATACTAGGGTATATTTGTTTCTGGTTAGGGTGAAAGGATTGTGAAGTTTTCTAGAGAAGAGGTCGATCGAGAAATCGGCAAGATAGTCGAGAAGTTTTCAATTCTTGAATGTGACAAATGTGCGCGAGCAGTTCTAACATGGTTAGATGAAAATGGAATTGAAGGAAAACTGCTCAAACTTAGAACCAGGAATCCTCGGGAATTCTACATAGTGAGCGATCGCCTGAACCCGGAACAGTCAATTACCAATAACGGGATCCATTATGGAGTTGAAGTCGAGGGACGAGTTTTTGATAATCTATCTAGTCAGGAATCTCAAGAATTAATTGGATTAATGATTTCCATTGTCCGAGCGAACAATTTATCATTGAAGAACTAGAGGAATTGTAAAATATTCTGAAAACATCATCGGAGGGCAAATATGAGCGGATTGTATGAATTGTTGCAAAAACTACAAGAGAGACCGGGGATGTACATTGGTAGTGCTAACCTTGACTTTTTTTTAGTAGGCTATGAGTTTGCTAGAAATGAACTTTCAGTGGAATTAAAGGATAAAAAAATATAATTTTATCGAGAGTTTCAGCCTTGGTTACAAAAAAGATTTCAGGTAGAGACTGTCAATTCTTGGGCAAAAATTATTCGCTTCTACAGTCATGATGAAAAAGAAGCATTTAATTTATTCTTTAAGTTACTTTCGGAGTTTTTGGCGCGGGACAACATTGACGAACAACCAGATCAAATATCTGTAGCATAGCAAAAAGGGCTAGCGTCCGACGAGAGGAAAAACCGGGTTTCTGAGAAGATTTTACCATCCTTCGCGAGAAGTTATCTGAGAAACCCGGTTTCTCAACACCATCGCCTCGGTTAACGTTTACCATTGAATTTCTCCACTAGCTAAACGTTCCTCATAGTCTTGCAAGTTAGATAAATAATCTGCAAAATCAGATTCTGCTAATTCTATTCCCTCTGTAAACTGCACCCACAAATGCTTGCGATCGCCATCGGGTTTCGTCAACAAGAAGCTAACAAAATTATTAACTTCGCGAACAAGCTCTTCAGGCAGTTGATTAATCTTAGCAATAGTTTCTTCGCGGACGTTCATCTGTCCTCCTATGTTAGTTTAACTTTGAGATTATAGCATGGCTATTGGCAGTTAGCACTAAGCATAACTTGACATAATCACGTTTGATTGTGTTCGACAATGCCCCAACTAACAACAAATACGATCGCCCGCCCCTCCAATATTAACCCGTGTCATAGGGATGGTTTTGATGAAGGGAAAATCCTACTGCATAAAATGGCGAGCGCGGCCACTGCCAACAAGTGCGTTCGCCTTCTCTAACTAGAGATTTTCCCATTCATCTTGAGAAATCCCCGCTTGCATTAAAATACGTCTGAGTAAATTCCTGCTGATGTCTCCTCCATGGGGGTTGGGAATGTGAACTCGCAAACTATCCCGCGCCATAAACTGATGTTTTCCTCCAGAGTAAGGACCGGGAAAAACCAGTCGCCCTCAATGCAGCAATTAACTCGCGACCAGACATCGGACAAAAAGAGGCATTAGGCAACAGACTCCACTTTCAAAGTAACACCATCAAATTCTGGGAGTTCGTGACCCATTGCGACACCAATAAGTACCCACTCCTCTAAAACTTCCAATAATTCCTGGCGACATGCTTCCAGAGTGTTGCCGGTTGCCCATACCCCAGCAGCACCAGCGATCGACCCATAAAAACCCTCCTCGTCCTCAAGGATCTCGTAGTTGGCTGCCTGCATTGCTTTTTGTAGATATTCTTGAATCATGATAGATTCCGCTTGTTGAAATTAAATAGATTTGACAATTCTATCCCGTTCTCTTTCTCACTCTGATCGTTTACTGCCAACTGCCCCAGATTGTCAACTATTTCGAGAAAAAAGCCCCGGGCCCGGACCACAACCGGGCGCTCGATCTCCAGTTGCCGGGATGCCAGGTCCCGATCGCCCTCCTTTATGTTAAAATCAAATAGAACCTAAATTACCAGGAGACGAACAATGGTAGCAATGCCCAAAGAGGCTAAAATGACTCCCCAAGAATACTTCGACTGGGAGGAGAAACAGCCGATTAAATATGAATATATGGACGGTCGAGTTTTTGCCATGACTGGAGGAACTATTCCTCATAATGACATTGCTCTTAATTTGGCAACAGCGTTAAAAACTCATCTGCGGGGTAAAGGGTGTAAAGTATCAATGGCAGATGCCAAAATCGGGGTATCTGAAAAAGGGCCTTTTTATTATCCCGATGTCATGGTAAGTTGCGATGAAAGAGACAAGCGTGCGACTAAAGTAATTTATCATCCTTGCTTAGTCGTTGAGGTTTTGTCTCCGGGAACAGAAGCTTTTAACAGGGACAAAAAGTTTCAAAATTATCGCCGCATTTCGATCTTGAAAAAATACGTTTTGATTGATGCAGAAGAGATGTCGGTGGAGTGCTTTCGACCTCAGAAAAATGGGTTTTGGGAAATATCTAATTACGCCGCAGGGGATGAGGTGAATTTAACTTCGGTCGATTTTAGTTTTCCCATCGAGATGCTTTATGAGGATGTGGTTTTGGAGAGGAAGAATAGCGAGGCGGCATAGACTACAGAAAAGAGCGATCGCGTTCCGACTACAGAAAAGAGCGATCGCCTGCCTGTTAGTCGTTGCCGACAAAATAGTTCACATGTTTGACTATTGTCCTTCCCAAACCCAGATTAGAAAGTAAAAGGATCCCCATTAAAGTAATAGATCGAAATGTTAGTATCCAGCAAGTATTTAGTCATCCCACTCCGATCTTAATGCTTTTTGAAATTCAAGGAGACCCGTTTTTGCAGAAAGCCAAACAGGTCTAAAGGTTCATCGGGTTCTTCAGGAACTTCTGTTAGTGGGGACAAAGGTTGTACCACGACAATAACTTCTACTAAACCCGGTTCCACAGCATCGGGCAGGCGAATTTCCAGTTGGCGATCAACTGAAAGAACTTTCATAATTACTCTTTTGACACAAGGCAACAATAATTTAAAATCAAACCATTCTACTGTTAGATTTTACTGCAGAATATGGTAAAGGACGCTTGGACAGAACTCCACGCCCAGCTACATCGGACATTGCGATCGCGCCAACTCCTGCCCAAAAACAGCCCCATCCTGGTGGCAGTATCGGGGGGACAAGACTCTCTGTGCTCGCTCAAATTACTGCTAGACTTGCAACCAAAATGGGGGTGGGAACTGGCGATCGCCCACTGCGATCACCGCTGGCGTGCCGACTCCCAGGCCAACGCCCAGCACGTAGAAAAGCTGGCTCAAACTTGGGGGCTCCCATATTACCAACAGACAGCTACCGAAGCCTTAAATAGTGAAGCAGCAGCCAGGCAGTGGCGCTATCAGGCCCTGAGCGCGATCGCCACCAAGTACGGGCAGGAGTACATCGTCACCGGACACACGGCGAGCGATCGGGCGGAAACCCTACTATACAATCTCATTCGCGGTAGTGGAGCCGACGGTTTACAAGCCTTAACCTGGAAACGCCCCCTGGAAGCCGGCATCATGCTAGTCCGTCCCCTGCTAGAAATCACCCGCAGTCAAACAGGGGCCTTTTGCCAGCAGTTCCACCTGAGCATTTGGGAAGACAGCACCAACCAAGATTTGAAATATGCCCGCAATCGGATTCGCCTAGATATAATCCCCTATTTACAGCAATATGTCAACCCCAAAGCCGAAGAGAACTTGGCGAAGACAGCAGAATTGCTGCAAGGGGAAGTAGAGTATCTAGAAGAGACAGCCACCCAGATCCGAGATCGCGCTCAACATCCCAGTCAACCAGGCTTAAATCGTCGGATATTGGGTGCAGTACCCCTGGCCCTCCAGCGCCGAGTACTGCGACAATTTTTGACAATGGCCCTATCCGGCAGTCCTAGCTTCGACCAGATAGAGAAAGTTCGCAGCCTGATATCAGCCCCCAACCGGTCCAACACCGATCCTTTTCCCGGGGGGGCGATCGCCCTTGTAGAAGACCCCTGGATCTGGCTCACCTCAGGCCAGAACCCCAATTCAGGAGGGGACTAATTGAGTCGATGGCTGGTTAGTGAGACTGGCAATAATTTGCTGCATTTCCGCGATCGCCTGAAGTTGATAGTCACCCGTTTCCTGAACCTTGTTGAGGGCCTCAGAAATTGCCTCCAGCTTTGAACGCAGGCCACTGAGCCGATCCTGAATAGGCTGTAGAGTTTCTTGATATAGATGCACCTTAGCCCTAACTTCTGCCGCCGAGGTCCGCTGTGCTTGGCAATTAAGCTCCAATTCTTTTATTTCATTGCCTTTGACCTCTTGTTCGCTCATCTGAGTGTTAATCAAACTTTCTGCTTGGCCAATGGCCTCCTGCATCTGAGTAATTTCCCCTTCCAACTTTTGCAATTCCGCCGTCTGTGATTGTCGCAGAGTCTCCAACTGTTGCAGCACTGGTCCCAGATTAATCTGTACGCCTTTTTCCGGATCCACCGGATATCCCTGGCGGCGTTTCAGCACCACTTCATGCTGATTGAAAATCTCTTCTCGTTCTCGGAGATTCCGGCGGGAACCTACCAGGGATTCATTCAAGTACTGATAGCTTTCCTCCTCACCCGAGAGTTCCGTTTCCAGAGTCAGGCGATCGTACTCGCTAGCTTGCTCTATCTTCTGCTTTATCTCGTCAATTGCCTGGAGTTGGTATTGCAGTTCTTCCTCCTGGTCTTTGACAAAGCCTGATGCTTTATCTAGATCTCGTTGTAAATATGCTACTCTTCCTTGCAGCTCTTCTATCGCCATCTTTTCTAGAGCTTCGATATCTACTTTGATATAACTCTTCCGTAGTTTTCAGATTTAGTTCCAAAGTCTCAGCATATTCTTGCTTCAGACTCAAAGCTTTCTGCTGGGTTTTCAACTCCGATTTCGCCTGTTCTAGGGCCTCTGAATCTTGTTGCCACTGTTGCCTTCTACTTTCGATATCTGCCGTCATCCCGTCAACTTCCCCTTGTATTTGGTCCGCCTCCCAGCGTTGTTGCTCCAGCTGTTGCCAGTGACGATCTAGATTTCCCTGCTGAGAGGAAACCAGTTCAAAAGCCTGATTTAGTTCGGAACGCACCGACTCCGTAGGGGCGATCGTCCCCGATAAGCGGTCCAATATCTCCTGAATTTTACCACTTTGCTCTTCATCCAGCACCGACGCTTGCTGCAACTGAGCCTGTCCCTCTTCCAGACGCTGTTGTTCCCCCCGCAACTGAGCCCATGCGCCCTCCAATTCTTGCTGGTTGCGTTCCACCTCTGACTTCAGGCGTGAGGCCTCAACGCGAGCCTGTTCAATCTTTGCCGACTCTTCCTCCAACGCCTCCAGTTGTTCTTGCCAAGCTTGCATTTCCTTTTCTCGGCGATGCAACACCTGAGCTTGATAAGTCAGAGACTGTTTCCACGTCTCTATTTCTTCTTCTTGGTTCTTAAACTTTTCCTGCAATTTCGAGAAATTTTGCATAATTGCCACCAAAGGACGCCCTGCCTTTTGTGGGGGTCGCCGCACCTGTTTACTCGCCGATAGTTCTACCAGCACCAGTTCTCCATCTTCAAAATTTTTCGCCTCTTCAGCAGCAACCACTTCCTCCTTCTCTGCGTTCCAATTCTGCTCGCCACGCTGACTAGCCAGCAGTTTCAATTCCGCTTTCGCACCTACACCAAAAGCCCCAAGTTTTTTTTGTACTTCTGCTAGATACAGCACGCCGTTCTTCCTCTTTATAATTCCCTGTACGCTTGTCTGACTTGACATTTTGACTGGGTTCAATATTTTGGTATTAAACTACTCATTCGCGCGAATATTTATTGCTAATTGCTAATGGTCAAGCTGCAATTAGCCTCGCCAGTGCCCGAACAACCCTTTAGCCACAGTATCGGGAGGTTAGATCCCGTACTTTACATGGCTGAGCATCAATCATAGCGACCGCCGCGCCGCTTCGATATCTCTCCGGAGTAGTGCTTTTGGCACTACTCCGGAGAGATATCGAGGACAACTAGGGTGCTTCGGACGAGACCGGGATCTGGTTTAGCGTCGCTGCTATACTTGCACTTGGGCCGAAAGATCAAACCTTTCGCAGCTATAAGCTAATAGCTATCAGCCGAGCAGTTGACCGCTCAAAGTAGATCCCTGTGTGGCGGATTTCGATTTGAACCAGCGTTCGACGGACAAATAAGCCAAGAATACACCAGAAGTACTATTACCACGATCTCGATCGGGAATTAGAATATAGCGAAGGAATGAGCAAAGGATTAAACGCCGTAATCTATAAAGAGGATTGATACAGCCCACCTAGAGGCGTCATAAAAGCCTGTCGTCCTAATGTAGCACAGCTTGAGTATTTTTTCCCGTCAAGGACAGGTCAATCGGTGGGGACGACATGATGTCATTGCCGGGGAGATCTCGAGCAACATCAACACTCCAGGTAAGAGTTAAGTCCCATCTGTCAAAGCTTTGAACCTGAAGTAAGATCTGTACTTAAAAGCGGTCAGCACCAATCTAATAGGGATTAGCGCGTCATACAGCCGGTGGCAGAAGGGATAATGGTCGGTCTTGAAAGCAATTGTGGAGTTGGCCGAGTTGTAATCCCAGAACGGGTTAAACTCTCAAGATACCCACTGCAATAGTTCGGACCGTTTTGACTGTACGTAGCCTTCTGGCTTGCAGCGTGAGCCTTTGCTCAATAGAGCAATATAGGCTACGTTAGCCCTGGGGCTGACAAAGAAAAAATTAGCGAAGCGTGCGCCTTTTGCCGCAACCCTTGCACTTCGGGTGGTTCTGGGCTCTAAAAACTGTCCGGAGTATTGCTACTGGTTGGTTGATTCGCCGTTAGAGGGGCAGGAGAGGGATCCGGTTGGTGCGCGCTGACCGCGCTTCGATAGACATCTCCAAAAATAAAACCCTTGTCAGATATGAATTTCAAGCTCCACCTCACATTCTCACATATGTTACTCAAA
>JACOMV010000363.1 GCA_014324065.1 Hormoscilla sp. SP12CHS1
AAACAAGCAGAAGAACGATTTTCCGTCAATACACAGATTGCAAAATTTGTCAAGCATTATTAATGGACCGACGCTCTAGGAGTTTGATGCCACGGTAGCGATCGCCCAAAAGTAAATTGGCCCCACAACCCAAGCAAACCTGGACATCATCTGGGTTCTGGGGGTTCTGGCAAGGGGAATTAAAACAATAACTCATTGACGCGCATTTAGGTAGGAATTAGTTCTCCGGGACGCAACAGCGCCCATTTACCAGTCTCCTGCTTAAAGCTGAGACAACCGACAACGTCCCATTCCATCTCAATAATATCTTCCCTTTGGCGGATATTCACATTGATGGAGGGTTCAGTGGCTTCAAAATCTGGGGCCTCAGTTAGGTGCGGCTGTTGGTGTTGTGTTTCCACCGCATGATAGGTGGTGCAACGATCGACATAATGGCAGTTCACGCAAATACACATTTTCCCATGGCTTCCATTACAGGCTTTCTGTTAATCTAGCTTATACTTGGGGCGATCGGTCCGCGGACGGCCCGAAAAATCGGGGAGTATTCCTTTTTTCTAAATGATCGCGTGGTGTCTTCTGGGTAGTACGAATAGTGCTCCCAGGAGACACCACCCCACAACCCCGGCTGCGCCCGACCCACCTCACTCACCCCCAGGCTTTAGCCTGGGGCTACACTTGATGGTCAATTGGGATGGGACCGGTGATTTTGGTCTCGGTTGAGGTAATTTTGTTCTCGCTTGAGCAAATTTTGTTCAACGGTGAGGTAATTTTGCTCTCGCTTGAGGCACTGGTCGTTTCCAGAGATGCCCACCATGTCGTGTCGCACCCGCGCACGACATGGGTGGGCACTCTCGGAAACGAGATGCTCAACTGTCAGGTAATTTTGCTGACTGACTAGCAACCGTAATGGTCCATTTGTAGTAGTTTTATGGCTATGCTCGATACTGCTGCGCAGTCGCTGCGCGAACGGACTCTGAATGCCCTATCTCCGGAAACCTGGCCCTTTAGCCTAGAGTGGTTGCCCGCTGATGCTTATCTGGTAGGCGGTGCGGTGCGGGATGCCTTGCTGTCAAGTCGATGCCTGAGGGGTTTTTGCGCTAGCGCAGCGGCTGCGCAGCCGCTAGCATCCCGAAGGCATCGAAGGCGGGAGTACCTGGATCTGGATTTTGTCATGCCCGCTGATGCTGTGAAAACGGCCAAACAGATCGCCAGTCACTATCTTGCTGGGTTTGTGGTCCTGGATGCAGACAGGCAAATGGCTAGGGTGGTGTTCTCACGCCTAACAATTGACTTTGCCCAGCAGGAGGGGGAAACCCTGGCCGCTGACTTGGGACGCCGAGACTTTACTATAAATGCGATCGCCTACCATCTGCAAAGGGGGGAACTGGTAGATCCCCTGGGAGGTTGTGCGGACTTGGAAGCAGGAATTATCCGGATGGTATCGCGCCAAAACCTTCAAGATGACCCTTTACGATTATTACGAGCATACCGTCAAGCTGCCCAGTTGGGTTTTGCGATCGAACCGGAAACGAGTTCTACTATTGGGGAACTCGCGCCCCATTTGTCAAGGGTAGCAGCGGAACGGGTACGAGTCGAGGTGGAGTTTATGCTGGATAATGCTTGTGGCACGATCTTCTTGCAAGCTGCTTTTGAAAATAGTTTACTCGCCCCTTGGTTTCCGAGTGCTACAGCAGCGGGGTTGGCAAGAGTCGCAGCAGTCGATCGGGCCTTTGTCCTGTTGGCAGAATGTTGGCCAGACCTAGGAGTAAAACTGCAAGCATCCCTGTTGGAGACGCAAAAAACTTCTTGGTTGAGTATTGCTAAATTGGCGAGTCTGTTAAACCCCGATCCTCAGAAAGCTGAAACCGAGTTATTATACTTAAAATACTCTCGTATGGAATTGCGGGCAACCCTTGCGGCCCTGAAGAGTTTACCCCAACTGCAAGCAGGCCCAATGTCTTTGCGAGAACAATATTTCTTCTTTCAGGAAGTCGGCGAGGCGTTTCCTGCTGCTTGCGTACTGGCGGTGGCCAGTGGCGTGGAGAAAGAGGCGATCTCCCCAACGATCGATCGCTATCTAGATCCGCAAGATCCTGCTGCTCATCCTACGGCCCTCGTGACGGGAACAGATTTGATGTCAGCACTCAATTTACCCAGGGGAAAACAAATTGGCAAGTTACTGACAGAAATTCAGATCGCCCAGGTTGAGGGAAAGGTCTCGACAGCAGCAGAAGCTTTAGAATTCGCCGCCCAACTACTGAATTAAGAAACTCGGTTTTGACAAAAAACCGGGTTAGAGGGCTAGGTTTCTGGGCTATTATGATAAATCGCCAAAGCGTTCCTTGTATTCAGCTCGTAAAGCTGCCATCTCTGCTATCTGCTGCTGTGCTAAGGCATTAGTTGCCTCTAGTTCCAAGGAAGTTTGCAGGCGATCGCCTGTTTGGGCGTCTTCCATGACGATGCGGTCTGACTGCAAGCTAATGAACAACCCTAATGTTTCGCACAGGATCCGCCCTTCTTCATCGGGAGGGCGATCGTGCCTGCGATCGGTAATAATATACTAAAGAGTAGCAATCTCCACCTGACTTTTGGCTACGGTCCGCGGACTTTCGTTTCCGGAGCACCCACCTATGCTGTGCGCAGGATGCGACACAACAGGGTGGGTGCTCCCGGAAACGACCGAAAAATCGGTTTGGCAGATCGCAACTGCTGCATGGCTTACTACAAACCTATGTAGCGAGGTTGGGCCTTCACTCTTTCTATCCAACTCAGGATCGCTGGAAATCTCGTTAAGTCAAAACCTCCTTCATCCGCGACATGGGTGTACGCAAATAAACCAATGTCCGCGATCGTGTAGCGTTCCCCGACAAACCAGATGTGCTGGGTTAAGTGCTTTTCCATCACCCCCAACGCTGCATAACCCGGTTCCCGCTTTTGGGCGATCGCCTCCGCATATTCCTCTGCCTTCCTCAATTCTTTAATCCAGAATCTCGTCGTGGCGATATAGGGTTCGTGGCTATACTGTTCAAAACATAACCATTGCATCACCTTGGCCCGTTGCCAGCGATCGGTCGGAAAGAACTCGGTCCCTTCACTCAGGTAAAACATAATCGCATTTGACTCAGAAAGGAACTCTTCGGACTCAGTTTCCAAGACCGGGACGCGACCATTAGTATTTTTCTGCAAAAACTCTGACGTCCGACTTTCCCCTTTGAGGATATCAACTTCTATGGGTTCAAAAGGAATAGCCAGTTGAGTCAGTAACAGACGGATCTTGTAGCAATTTCCTGAATCTCCAAAGTCGTACAATCGCAGCATCATCGTGCATGTAATATAGGATATCAAACATTATAGCTTATTTGAACCAAGATAACCACCCTTGCCAATTTTGCACTAATTTTGCTAACTCTTTATAACCGGCGGCCCCCGGATGAGCCCCGTCATTGGCCGATGCTTCCTCCATCCAAATAGCCGATTTTTCCAGAGGCGCGATCGCATCCAGATAGGGTACTTCAAGCTGCTGACAGACTGAAGATATTTCCCCTGACAAATGCGATATTCTCAGATTTTGTTCCCGGTCCGCGATCGGTGGTGGGCCCACCATCAAGATAGGGTATCGGGCCTTACCTGCCAGCATTATCTCCCGGGTATTCGCGATCGAATCTGCAAGTTGAACGCGAGTTGACCCAGCTTCCTCGATCGTGGTATCATTAACACCAAAGGAAAATACTATTTTACCCTCAACTTCCGGAGTTAAGCGGCGATCGACCTCCCTGCCCCAACGGGCGAGAATATCAGCACTTGTTTCTCGGCGGATGCCTAAGTTATAATAAGTAATATCATAACCCCAGGATCTGGCCACAGCACAAATTCGGCCCGTCCAACCCAGATATTCCGGGTCGCCAGTGCCATTAACAAAGGAGTCGCCAACAAAGCAAATTCGCATTTTTAATGCTTCTGAACTAGAGTAATTACCGTCACCTCAGGAGGACAAAACAACCGACCAGGCCAGTACAGATTGTTCAGGAAACAAGTAGAACATTTTTGTGCTAAACTAGAGCTATACTCAATGCAGACCCAATTCAGCTATG
>JACOMV010000364.1 GCA_014324065.1 Hormoscilla sp. SP12CHS1
TCAGGGAGATGGATGCAAATACTTTAATTAGCAGCCAGCAGGTGGGATATAGTTACGCTGAAGTTATGCAAAAGTATGGGGGTATAGAACAAAGATGGCTAGTTGTTGAAAGATGATAGAAGGGTTGATAATGCCCAATTTTTAATTAGACTACATAAGTAGTAATAATTGAACTTGTAATCATTGCATAATACATTTTGTATGGCAAAATGTAGGATATAAGGAGTGGTTGAAGAATCCGATGATTGAGAATTATGCTTATGCTTACGAGCAGGGCATTGATAAAGCTGAGATTACGGAGTGGAAGTGGCCGTATTGAGGGGTTAAGTAGCGGAGGGGCGATCGCTAATGGTTTGGTGTTGGCGATCCGCCCTTTCCCTTTCCGATTTGGAGACTCCTTGCCTTTGCCTAAGTATCGCAATTTATTTAGGCATGTTATGGCACCTATTGTATAGCTTGTCTCCAGCGATTAAATCCAGGATTGCTCTCATCTGGTGCAGGGCATTGCTCCCTAGCAAGTCTTGCTTTGGTCTCAATATGACAACCACAAAGGCGACATATATCAGTGCCCATTGCCATCTTGGAAAGCTTATAAATCCCCTGATTTGGGGCACTCACTCTGTTACTGCACGAATAACAGGCATTCAAGCGCAACTTTAGCTCGGTATCACTTGTTCGCAAGGATGGAATTGCAGTTGCACTTAGAATCGCTTGTGTAGCATTGGCAATTTCCTTTAAGTTGGGATGTTTGATATCCCTAAAGGTTGTAAAGGGTGCCTCGGTAACCTCACTTATCAGCTTCTTCAGGAATGATGGTGAATCTTTAAATTGCAACAGATGGTGTAGATAAAGTGGATCATGAATCCCACGCTCTAAGACTGGTTCGGGCACCTTTGTATCGCACAGAGGGGTGCGTATTTGATTCATAATCCTTTTTTTTTCCTCGCTGTTGTGGTTATCCACTGTATTCATATCAACTTGCACAACTAGGACATGGGTGTAGATATATGGCTGCATTATAGGTAAAAATCCGACACTCGCGATCCGGATGACCACAACCTGCTTTTCCAGTATTAGCTCCTGGCTCTTGTACACCGAAAAATGCAGCCATTTGAGTTGTTCCACGAGTTGCTTTGGTAATAAAATCTTCACCAAACCACACGCGCCTCATTATGATTTTTACGCCATAAAAATCGGATTGACCATCACATGATAGACCTCCAGGTTTTACGGGTTGCCCACCGTAATGATGCCCTAGCTCACCATTGCCAGACCCTCTATATGTAAATCATGATGGACGAATCAATCCACCCTCAAGTGATACATGACGTACTCCATCCTCAACCCATGCATAGGCGTTTACCTCGTCGGATGCCCAATTGACATGATAAACAACTTTTGGATAAAAAGCCTTAAATTGCGTTGTGAGGTACTCTGCCCAGGCACGAGAATCAGGGTCTACTAGAGAACGGAAACTTGCTTTTGCTGCAATCCTCTTAGCTTCCTCTTGTGATATGAAAGAGCAAGCATGAGAAGGAATATCAACTTTAGCGTGTTCAATCGGTACAAAATGCTTTTGGCTAGCAGACTTATCAACAAACGAAGATATGCATAAATTACCAAATGCGGCACCGAGTGCAGGACTGCGTTCAGCAGGACTAGGCGCAAATTTGGCATAATGCTGTTCTGTACCAACTACAGGATCATTCAGGTTGTTCTCCGATAGGTGGTTATTTGGGTCAGACGGATCGGATCGGCCTCACGGTAGAAGAGTTGTACCGCATAATCCGCCGAAACGATTCCGTTAGTTATTATCAGGTGGTTTGTAAGATCATTTTGAGGATCTTCAGTGCTGGTGGCAATATGATGAAAACCACATACATAAGTGCCAGCAGAAACACGGTTAATATCAACTGGGTTCCCATCAGCTCCCACAAGTTGATCGAATGTTGAGAGTTTTTCCGCACGTTTCAATTTCTTGTCGGGAAGAAGAAATAAATGATCTGGGGTGACAATTAACTGTCCGCCAACATACTCTACAAAAATAGTTCCTGGTTGAACTCCTGAAGCAGTGCCATTAGAGTAACGGACCTCTACATTCCCCCATTTCAAATCAACCCCAGCTGCTATAACGGTATCGCCAACATTGAAATTCTCAATGTTTTTATTTACTCCCAGAGTTGCCCCAACTGGTGTTCCTAGAGCTAGGCAAGAGTAGTGACATTGACATGGGCCTTGACCATCTCGTGTGATAACTGGATGACCAATAGCCCATCCTTCCTGTTTACAGACACTATTAAGTTCACTATCAGTCCCACTGCAATGTCCCGCATTGCAATTTCTTAATGACATAGCCTACCTCAATTTCTCGACTTTAGATTTCTGCAATTAAGACGTTTCCATAAGGCTATTTCTGAATTTTTTTTAGCTAGTGGAACTCACAGCGGTTACCTCTGCAATACAACATCAATCTATAAAGTCCTGTAATCGAGGTAATTTCAGACGAGTTTGATACGTTATTTAATTCTCATTCTTATCGACGGGGCACGCATCCTGAATATGTAATACTCTATGTTCCTTTCCAGTAAACTCAATGATTCCTGGTGTTATATATCCTTTGACATAATGTGGTTTATTCATAAATTGTTCCACGGTCATATCAGCAATTTCTGATGATACATCCAGAAGTGAAATACTTTCGATTAATTCCCCAGTTTCAATTGAACAAACATCCCATGAAAAACATGGTGTAACGAAGCATCTTATACCATTGTCACAAAGTATATAATTCATGTTAACGTCCTGCCTGGGATTGCTTGTAATCCTAACTGTGTTTCATCCACCACAATAATAACCTATTCTCTCGCAAGATAAGATATGGATTTAAGTCGATCGAAGTTTTATTCGGGGTGCGGCCATCTGCTTTGTAACAAGTTGATGACATAGTGCGCTACAGTTTCTGGGAAAGGCGATCGCCACCTCCCTTTCTCTTCAACTTCCTCCCAGAAGGGGCGATCGCGATCGCTTGCACAAAATCCTCATCTGAGATTTCTAGGGAATTGTCAATCGAAGGGGTTATACTAAATCCAGGTTAAACTACCCCCTTTTCTCCAGAGAAAGCAGGCGATGCTCCAGCTTCCGAGTAGGGGAGAAGGGAGAGGCACAATGAGACAGTTAATCTTTTAAGCCAAAGGTCGAGCAAAAACTAGCCCTAGGTTTTCTGCTTTTCCACTATAGCTGGCGGGAAACGCTCGCGCGCTCGGGCGAACACCTTCCCACAAACATCCTGTATCTTCCGACCCAGAAAAGCCCATAGAGGGACAGCATCCCAGACCAAGTTCAGTATTTCTCCCACAGCCACTGGCGTGTACTCTCTGGAAGTTGAAAACTGGATCGGAAGCTTTTCTACTACTATAGCCGTTCGCCCGGGCGAACGGGCGGACCCATACTCACAAACATCCTTGATATTTTGACCGACTATATCCTTTGGCACCACAGCACCACAGCAGTTATCCTGTAAAGCTGCCACAGGCACCCACTCAGGAACTGTCGATAGAGTTGCCCTCTCCGGACCGAGTGGAGAAGGAGATCACTTTTCCCCACTCCCCACAGGGGTCACACAGGGCGATCGCGCGAGAGAACACACATCCGATAACTTCTGCTCCACCTGACATCGTCGGGTTTTTCCTCCACAACCACAGGCGCGATCGCACTTGCAGCCCTTACAGTCACCGTCTCCTCATCGAGTTCTTCACCCAACAGGAGCCTCTGCTTTTCTACTATACCTGGTGGGGTTTGAAAAGGCGATCGGGCGGACCCCTTCTCACTTACATCCAAAATATTTTTACCAACTATATCCAATACTTGCACCCACTCCGGAGCTGTCGATACAGTTGCCCTTTCCCCACCGAGTGGAGAACACAACATCTGTTCCCCACTAGCGGTGAGCGAAGTCGAACTGCTCCCCACAGGGGTCACACAGGGCGATCGCCCGGACAACATATTAAACTAAGCCAGTCCGTCACCGGACCGACTCGTCTTCAAAACCGGACGTGAGACTTTCACCTCATCCGGCTCC
>JACOMV010000365.1 GCA_014324065.1 Hormoscilla sp. SP12CHS1
CTGAATTGGGTCTGCATTGAGTATAGCTCTAGTTTAGCACAAAAATGTTCTACTTGTTTCCTGAACAAGCTGTATCTCAAAATTTTAGAGAGGGTTTGGAAGAAGCTTATGCTGATATGCAAGGGACTTTTGAAAATATTCCAGCATTTGAAGATATAATTGCAGAAGCAGCGAGAGCGATTGCTTCCACTGAAGTTATTGAAATTAATGCAAGAACAGGGGCAGGAGTAAGTTCTAACCCATCACGAAGGCATACTCTGTACATTGGAGGAACTAAAATAGGTCGAGGTGTGACGATCAAAAATTTGCTCGTTACTTATTACGGTAGGGATGCTCTTTATCCTCAAATTGATACCGTACTACAGCACGCACGAATGTATGGCTATAGACATGCAGAGCTACCTGCTATCCGCATTTATCTACCTCAACATCTTGGCATTAGATTTTGTAATATCCACAGAACAGACAATGCAATGAGGGAAAAATGTAGAGTTTCCCATGAGGCAATTCCTGTGATCCCATTGATGGCTAGGAATATTAGACCTACCAGAAGAAACGTTCTGGATGATAGCACCGTCGATATCGTGACTTATTTAGGTGGGCAAAGTTATTTTCCATCTCTTCCTATTTCTTCTCCTGATATCTTAGGGAATCAGACAGAAATGATTGACAATCTCCTCTATACCTTTGAGGAAAAGACACCATATTCTGTACCTTTTGAAAACTTACTAGATATTCTAGATTTTAAATTTGCTTCTCCTGAATCTAGAGGAACCTGGAAAGACGATCTCATTAGACAAGCTGTATCGTCAATAGGAAATATCCCAGAATACAGAAATCAAGCGATAGTAATGGTTGTAACTCGTAGCTCAGATCGTAAAAAAGATCAATCTAGAGACTATAGAGGAATTAGTAGTGTATTACCTGGTGTTTTTAACCCTTCTAGGTTCAACATACAACCAACTGCCTTGTCCTTATTTTTATTTAAATTTAATGGTAAAGTAGATTATTTGCAAAATAGAATTAATCGAGGATGGGATGGAGTACCTTTCTGGGTTCCTGTCATTATATTTCCCGATGTAAATTATGCTTTCTCTGTAAATAGAACTTAGTTAGTGCGATGAAATAGCGCAGAATTAACCCTCTAAAAACTTAAGGCCGATCGCCCCCACTATCTCAGCATATTATTCATGCAGACCGAGGGTTCCTGCGACTTCATGGCTTTCGATATGGGGATCGCCTGTACCGATTGAGAGAGCGATCGCCCCATTTCCAGCCATGTGTGGCGATCGTCCATCGGATCTAAACCTCCCGTCACAAAAGCCGCCGGAGCAAAACGCGCAATATTTTGCCAGCTCTGAAAAGTATCAGATCGAGGCAGTTACCTCTCTGGGACTTTCCCGCGAGACGGATATTTCTAGTACGGACCCAGATGTCGTCAACAGGGGTGAAATTTTGTTAAACGAGGCGCTACAGGTAACTCGGGATCTGGGGGCAAAGTACATGGGTGGGGTGTTGTATTCTGCCTTGCAAAAGTATGATGGACCTACGACTCAAGAAGGTCGCCGCAACTGCGCTGAGGTACTCGGACGGCTAACAGATAAGATATCATTTCCCCTGCCGCCAAACAAGCGATCGTTCGTACCAGCAATTAGTTCGTCATCTCCTGTACGGCCAATGAGACGGTTATTACCTCCCCCTGATGCAGCATCCAGTCTGTCGTCCCCCTGGCCGCCAAATATGCGATCGCCCGTTCCCGCAAAAACCTCGTCATCACCTCGACCGTTGTAAACTAAATTTTCCCCGATCGCATCTAGGATCTCGATCCGATCTTCACCTGGACCCGTCAATACTAAGTCTCGGAAGGCATTGATAAGCCCCCATCCCAGGGCCACATCGGGTCATGCAAATTATGTCCGATCGCTTCAGATGATGGGAAAAAACTGCGATCGACAGTCCAGCGACGATGATTATTACTACTCCTATAACCCAGATCGTGATTCGGAAATATGAAATATATCTTCATCAGCTTTATCCTCTTGCCAGTTTACCTCAAAAGTTCCAGAACTGCCCTGGCGACTTAGCTGGCTATCTGCCAGTGCTCAGTGCATATTTCTTCACATTCAAAGTCCTCGCCAGGAAATCTGCTGTCCGCAAACATCTCCCGACTTATGTCTCTGGAGAGCTTTCGGTGTCCCCCGGTCGCTTGATGTCTCTGACAGGGCGAGCGGTCTCCTGGGAGCGCTAATCGCACGTTCCCAGGCGGAGCCGTGGGAACGAGGGGGAGACACAGAGCGCTAACCGCACGTTCCCAGGCAGAGCCATGGAAACGATGGACACCGAACTCGCACTACTCCAGAGACATCGGTGGCTGATTCGGTCGGGTTGGGGCGAGAAACATCTTAACGATTCTTAATGTTAATCCTCATCAAATAGTTCTAAAGTATCTCAGGTAACAGTTTAGGCAGGCTGCCGGATAGTCAAATTTACACTCACAAACAGGAACGTATGAGCAATAATCTAGCCACAAAATTGCGCGAAGGCACGAAAAAAGCCCACACGATGGCAGAAAACATGGGTTTTATCAAGTGCTTCTTGAAGGGCACGGTTGAGAAAAACTCTTACCGGAAGCTGGTAGGTAACCTCTACTTCGTCTATTCAGCGATGGAAGAAGAGATGGAACGCCACCGCAACCACCCGATTATGGGTAAAATGTACTTTTCCGAGCTAAACCGCAAGCGCAGCTTGGAAAAGGACCTGACATACTACTATGGTGCCAACTGGCAGGAACAAGTGTCGAGCACGCCAGGGGGAGAAGCTTACGTGCAGCGGATCCGGGAAGTGTCTGCTACGGAACCAGAACTGCTGATCGCTCACCTTTATACCCGCTATATGGGCGACTTGTCTGGGGGACAAATTCTTAAGAAAATTGCCCAAACAGGAATGAACTTGATAAATGGCCAAGGAACGGCTTTCTACGAGTTCGCAGAAATTTCCGATGAGAAGGCGTTTAAGGCTAACTATCGGCAAACCATGAATGATTTGCCGATCGACGAGGCGACAGCAGATAAGATCGTACAGGAAGCTAATGACGCTTTTGGCATGAATATGAAAATGTTCCAAGAGTTAGAGGGTAGCTTGATCAAGGCGATCGGTCAGATGCTGTATAATTCTCTGACACGGCGTCGGACTCGCGGTAGCAAGGAAGCGGAAACGGAACTGGCAACTGCTGACAGTTAAAAATTAGTCAGGACGGCGATGCTGTTGACAAGTTGTGGTTGGGGTGCTATGACATCTAATGGACCTCGACTAGAACTTGGCAGCAGCATTATAGTCGTGCCGCTCGAAGAGGATCGCAGAGAAAAAGGCTCTATGAAAGGTAAGGAGTAACTGTCCGGAAGATTTCATCAGCGCGATCGAAGGAGATTTTGCCCGTGGGGGTTTGCATATAGCACGGCGGTTGGCTTACCGAGGAGTTGAACTCTACCCCGACCACGAAATCCTCAAGAAATACGCTCACATTCTCGCACCGCCAGTGGTAAAAGTCGTTCCCAGTTCTCCGGAAAAACGTCAAACTGTCCGAGCCGATCGGGAGTGGTACGATAAAAATCGGCTGAAATATATGGGTCGATGGGTAGCACTGCGTAGTGGCGAGTTACTAGCTGATGCCGCTTCTTTTGATGAATTAATTGATCTGGTCGGCGATCCGAAGGGTCTTTATCTTACAAAGGTTTACTAATGTTACTCTTTTTTTAAAATGGTGATGATTTTGCAACGGGTGCCGCGCATTACAACTATCGTCCAGCGACTGAAGGCGATAAAACAAATCGCATTATTCTGCAAGTGGAAGTTGTTGGTAAGGCTTTTGCAACGGGTGCTATCCGTTACAAGTACATTCGCCATTGCCTGGTACCGCTCGTGCTATAATAACAGAAAGTCAACTCAAGCATGTTTAATCCGATGGAACTGCCGCTCCCGACTATTGAGATGTTGTGGTCAACGGTTAAGTCACTGGTCAGAATGTTCCCAACACGAGCAATGGAGGCGCTAGAACAGTT
>JACOMV010000366.1 GCA_014324065.1 Hormoscilla sp. SP12CHS1
ATTGGTTGTGACTTTAGGTCGGACCCATATGCCGGGTTTGTTATCAGTGCTGTTGGTCGGTGTACTATACGCCAACGATAGTTCCAAGTAGGATACCTTTGACCAGACATGCGCCCATAAACCCTGACCCCAGCAATTTGCGGGATTTTCAGCTGACGCAGAAACTTAGCAATCAGTGGAGCAGTTTGACTTTGATGAGGACAGACTGGTGCCGCGAGCATCACGTGCAACAGGTCTCCTTGGCGCACCACCTGCACCCGAATGCCACCCGTGAGCAACTGCTCGTCCAGATCGGGATTTAATAAGCGGTTGAGCAAAAATTCTACAGCTGCTCGATCGCCCTGTTCGGCCAAGGTTATCGTAGAAACTGCCCTCTCAGGATCTCCTAAGAGAGGTAAATCCAGCCATTCTACCCACAAAGGTTTCTTTTGCTTGGTAAGATGACCGTAGATAATTGCTGCATGGATGCCTTGAGGGCGCAAAGATGTCAACAGATCGGCAATCTTGTAGCTGACCAATTTTTGGTCAGGCGTTGTGGGGGCCTGACCGAACAGGTGCAGAGTTGATTCCTTACCAATCCCAGAAACTGTGACTCCTGAGGACGCTAAACTTGAATTCAGCAGTCGCGCGATCGCAGACACATCTCCCCATCGTCCCCATGCTCGCAGCATGACTTCCGAAGGAGTCAGATCCACAATCAGGGTCCAGTTTGCGGTCGCCTCACCCCTAACCAAACTTCTGACGATCGCATCTTGAAATCCCCTTAAATTTAAGTCTCGCAACAGACTCGCAATAGTCGGTCCCAGCAAAGACGAGTCCGGACTGTAATTAGAAAAGCAAGAGATATACAGACGCCGGAAGACCCCGAGGTCTTGCCAATAGCTTTGCTCTGCACCTTTACCCCCACCCCTAAAGGACTGAAGGTTTCGCTCAAATAATGGGCGATCGCCTTTGGGTCTCCCTGGCTGGCCAAAGTCCGGTTCCATACCAGGGCCCCTTTACCCCTTGGCGATAAATCTGCGGTTTCCCGGTCTAACTGGTCCGGGGCGATCGTCTCCGTCCATTTTGGGTAGCGCATGCCAACTTGACGACCGTAGACCAGCACCTTGTAGACCGGTGCTTGGTCGCCGCCATCCAGCCAGGTCTGCAGGTTAGTCGCGATCGCCGACTTGAGAGCAGGTAATATCGCCTCTGGATCGGGACAGATAGATGCTTCGCACAGAATATGCAAGTCATTCCCCCGCCGATCGTCTCAGATATCTCTAGTTTCCATTATAGCGTAGACTTTCTTTTGGGTATCCAAGCTTGTAAGTCTAACCGACTGCCACGGGGACCTTTCTTGATTTTTAACACCATTGTCAGTTGTCAGTTGTCAGCGGGTTGACATAAGCCAAAGCCTACCGGTACGATCGTGATTAAATCTACAGTGTTATATCAAGATCTCAGATAATCATGCCAGAGCCATCAAGTACCATAGCCCAAACCCAGCCCCTCGTTCCCACGGCTCCGCCTGGGAACGCTGCCTCATCCAGCCTAATCTTATTAAGTCTCACCCTACCGACCGTGCTTTTCGGTTTAGCCTGGGCCCATACCCTTGGGGAAACGATCGGAAGTCTCGGCCTCGCCAGCGAAGAAATTTTCCGGGGCGTGAGCCTGCCCCTACTCACTGGCGGACAGCCTGGGACGTTCCAGGCTGGAGCCGTGGGAACGAGGATAACTATAAATAACCAACCTCTGCCCAGAGCCCAATGCGATCGGTAGAGGGATGTTTTCAGCCAATCGCTGCGTTCCCAGGCGAGAGCCGTGGGAACGAGGAAAGTTATCCCATATAATCATGGATTATTGTATACTACAGATTTCCGACTTCTCCCACTCCGACTCTGCGATCGTCAAAACTCCACCGCGCTTCGTGAGGTGTGCGTTCCCAGGCAGCGCATCCCGTATCCCTCACGGGACGCGCAGCGCATAGCCAGACCAGAAGTTCGTATAGGGACCGCGAAAAAACAAAGAGCGCATCCCGGAGAGCAGCCAGAAAACGAGCAAATTGTCAGGTCAGGAGGTAGAATGGTAGCGTAAAAACTGGCAAAAGTCAAGAAAAGACCTGCAAAACAATTGAGAAATGGCTGCGTTCCCAGGCGGGAGCCGTGGGAACGAGGGATGAAATTTGGGGCAGAACGGAAGCAGGGAAACTATGAAAAAGATTGAACAGAAGTATAGGTAATCAGATGAGTCTGATAGTAGGAGCAGGAAAAAAACTTATGAGTTCAGCAGTCTATAATCAAGAGATTAGCACTGGCATGGAGAAAGTAGCAGGGCAGGCTTGGGAGGACAGCGTCGTAGCTAGAGAATCGGAAGAAATGACAGGGAGTTGGAAATCAGAGGTATTGCTGCGCTATCGCCTGAAAGCGGTGGAAAAATTGTGGGAGTCGGTGTTAGAGCAAGAGTGCGGTCAAGAATTGGTAAACTTGCTGGCATCAATGCGTTCCATGAGTTCTCCGGAAGGACAGGCACCGACAAATTTATTCAAGGACGAGGGAAAAATAGGCTCCCAAGAGCAACATATGATAGAAAATCTTGACTTCAACGCCGCCATCCGGGCGACGCGAGGTTTTGCCCTTTACTTCCAGTTGATAAATATAGTAGAACAGCATTACACCCAGCGAGGGCAAGAGCAACAGTATCAGGCAGAAATTGTCAAGGAGCTATATAATGAAGTAAACTCAGGTAATGGCAGCAAGAAAACCGGGACAACATCCGAAGAGGTGAGAGTAAAAGCAGGCACGAGTACTTTCGGTGCAAAGCTACCGGAAAAGAGTATATCAGATTCAGTTGGGGTGAAGCGGCGAGATTTACGCAATTTTCAGGCACTGTTGCCGAAATTGCAGGAGTTGAACGTGCCACCGGGTAAGATCCAGAATTTGATTGACAAATTGGATATCCGGTTAGTGTTCACAGCACACCCGACAGAAATAGTCCGCCACACGATTCGGGATAAGCAGCGCCGGATCGCGAAAATTTTACAACGCTTGGATGAGTTAGAAGAAGGGACGATCTATCGGTGTCCCCCACCACGTTCCCACGGCTCTGCCTGGGAACGTGCGACTAGCGATCCCGGGGAACAGCGAAGCCCAGATGGCCAGATAGCGGTAATGACATCGGGGAAGTCTTGGGAAGCAAAGGCGCTCATGGCACAGCTGACAGAAGAAATTCGCCTGTGGTGGCGCACCGATGAGTTACATCAGTTCAAGCCGACAGTCCTAGATGAAGTAGACTATACCCTGCATTACTTCCAGGAAGTGCTATTTGACGTGATTCCCAAACTATATCAAAGGTTTAAGTTGGCATTAGCGGGGACTTTTCCTTACCTGGCTCCCCCCAAGTATAACTTCTGCAAATTTGGATCCTGGGTGGGCTCAGACAGAGATGGCAACCCGTCGGTGACGCCAGAAGTAACCTGGCAAACAGCATGCTATCAGCGGGCACTCGTGCTGGACAAATATATTCGGTCCTTGCGGCAATTGATTAATATATTGAGTCTGTCCCAGCATTGGAGCGATGTGTTGCCAGAACTGTTGGAGTCTTTGGAACAAGACCATCAGCGCTTACCAGAGGTATACGAGCAACTGGCGATTCGCTATCGGCGAGAACCCTATCGCTTAAAGCTGTCTTATATCCTCAAGCGGTTGGAAAATACCCAAAATCGCAATGGGCAGAAACAGGCTAGAATTAGCAGCTTGGGAAAATACACTATCGCGTCACAACCGCTGTCGGAAAAGTCAGCTAGGGAAGATATATATCGAACTGCACAAGAGTTTCTAGCGGAGTTGCAGCTGATTGCCCGATCGCTGGATGAGACAAAATTAAGTTGTCGCCAGCTAGAGAACCTGATCTGTCAGGTGGAAATATATGGGTTCAACTTAGCCCATCTGGATATTCGTCAGGAGAGTTCGCACCACAGTGCGACTCTGAACGAGGTGGCAGAATACCTGCAAGCTTTGCCCTGTCCCTACGAGGAACTCTCAGAACAGGAACGAGTGAATTGGTTGGTGAGGGAACTGCAAACCCTCCGACCATTAATCCCCGCCGAACTGCCTTTCTCGGAAAAAACTAGCGAAACGATAGAAACGGTGCGGATGGTGCGGCAGTTGCAAGAGGAGTTTGGCAAGGAAATCTGCCAAACCTACATCATCAGCATGAGCAATGATGTGAGTGACATCCTGGAGGTGTTACTATTAGCGAAGGAAGCAGGCTTGTATGACCCAGCTACAGGCATCAGCAGCATCCAAGTGGTGCCCCTATTTGAAACGGTGGAAGATTTAAAAAATGCACCAGGAATCATGAGAGCTCTGTTCGATCTGCCCTTCTATCTGGCGGCGATCGCAGGAGGCTATTCAGCATTAAAAGGGGAAAACTCCGTTGTGGTGCAAGAGGTGATGTTGGGCTATTCGGACAGTAATAAGGATTCCGGCTTCTTAAGCAGCAACTGGGAAATCCATAAGGCCCAGAAAGCCCTGCAAGATGTGGCAGACGAGTACGGGGTAGCCTTACGGATATTTCACGGGCGCGGCGGTTCTGTAGGTCGGGGGGGCGGGCCAGCCTACGAGGCAATTCTAGCTCAACCGGGTCGCAGCATCTCGGGGCGGATTAAAATCACGGAACAGGGGGAAGTGTTAGCCTCAAAATACTCCTTGCCCCAGTTGGCATTATACAACCTGGAAAATATTGCCTCGGCGGTGGTGCAAGCTAGCTTGCTGGGGAGTGGGTTCGATGATATTGGACCCTGGAACGAAATTATGGAAGAATTGGCCACAAAGGCCCGATCGCATTACCGGGCCTTGATCTACGAAGAGCCAGATTTTATCGACTTCTTCCATCACGCCACGCCAATTCAAGAAATCAGCCAACTGCAAATCTCATCTCGTCCCGCCCGTCGTAGTGGGGGCGCGAAGAAGGGTTTGTCGAGTCTGCGGGCGATCCCCTGGGTGTTTAGCTGGACTCAAGCCCGCTATCTGCTGCCCAGTTGGTATGGTGTGGGCACGGCCTTGCAAGACTTTTTGCAACAGTCACCAGAGGGACATTTGAAGTTACTCAGCTGTTTCTATGATAAATGGCCATTTTTCAAAATGGCGATCTCTAAAGTGGAGATGACCTTGGCAAAGGTGGACATGCAAATTGCTGCATATTACCTGCGGGAATTATCCCCACCAGCAGATTTGCCTCGCTTTGAACGGTTGTTTGAACAAATATTAGGGGAATATTATCTCACCCGGGATTTAGTGTTGAAAATTACAGGTCACGAACGGCTGTTGGATGGAGACTCCGGACTCCAGCGATCGGTGCAGTTGCGGAATGGGACGATCGTACCCCTAGGATTATTGCAGGTTTCCCTGCTGAAGCGTCTGCGCCAGCACCAAAATACCGCCAGCTTGGGAGTGATTTCTCGTTACAGCAAAGCCGAGTTGCTGCGGGGGGCCTTGTTAACTATTAATGGCATCGCCGCAGGGATGCGGAATACCGGTTGACGCGATCTATTGCTGGGTTCATTGTTTATAGCTATAGTTATGAACAATGAACCATTAACCATTAACGATCGCCACGAAAAATGAAGGGAAAACTTAATCGGCATCTTTGTAGCTCTGAGAGGCTGTTTTAAGAGTAGAAAATAGCGTAAAAAAACTCGCATGGTGTATAATGAGTGCGATTCGTTCAGTGTAAACCACCGGCACCAAGCTGATGGGGGACCGCTGCCGGGGTTCCATTAGCCCCGAGAACTTCTAGATGATGGTGGTGAAAGTCCACCTCTCCAGGTGCGGGAGTAACAGCACCTTGGCTGGGGTCGAGCTTCCAGTCGCCTCTCAACCCTCCCTTACTTCAGAAAAATCGGAATCGGACTTGCGACTTTCACCGCAGGAGGCTACTGGGTAATAGGTCCAAGTCATGGATAGCTTATGTCAGGGTTACCTCCGTTTAGCCTTTTGACCTGT
>JACOMV010000367.1 GCA_014324065.1 Hormoscilla sp. SP12CHS1
GCCGGATGCGGTGAAAGTCGCAAGTCCGGTTCCGAATGGGAGGGTTGGGAAGTGATTCCCAGCTCGACCCCTAACATTTGAGCCAGCCAGATTTTCTGGCCTTTGCCCTCCATCTTCCAGAGCCTCCCAGGCGGCCTCCAGGAGCCACCGTTGCTGAGGGTCCATCTTACAGGCTTCTCGCGGAGATATGCCGAAAAACTCGGCATCAAATTGGTCTAGGTTCTCCACGAAGCCGCCCCAACGAGTGCTGATTTTACCCGGTTTCCCCTCTGGGTCGTAGAAACTATCCACATTCCAGCGGTCTGCCGGCACTTCGGTAATGGCGTCAACCCCATTTACGAGCAAGTTCCAGAATGCTTCGGGGCTATTTGCTCAGCCAGGAAACCGGCAACCCATGCCGATGATGGCAATAGGTTCTTTTGAAGAGTTATTTTTGCTGTCTGTGCGCTCTTGATTCATGCTCTGATTCCTATCTTCTCTATTTAATGCAACAATCGATACCAGGATGATTACGCATCACCAACATAATATCCTTCAAGGAGGCTAAAATTAGCCTTTCAGGGCTAATTTTAGCCAAGAGGTTCTGTAAGTGTTACACTAAGCCAGAGAGTCACATCAGGGGATTTAGCAGAAGCCATTGGCCAAAGTATGCCGCATAAATTACAGCCACACCAGCTCCCCTAGGGAGCGAGAGGAAATGAAAGGCTTAATCGTAGGCGCCGTTGTTATAGCGATCGCCCCCTTGGGTGTAGACATCGGCAACAGCGGTGACAGTGAAGTTTTCCAGGTTTGCTTGCAGCCTTTCTTTCTGGCCATCGCTCAATTCCGGAATATCCAGAACATCCTCTACCTGCTGGTAGGGGGCGTACTGAATTATTTTGCTACTCAGCACTGGGTAAAAACCGGGATACTTTATAAATGCTCGCAGATTTGTGTTGTTCAAATCGATTTTATCTTTAATCTCTGCTAGCTTATCGTCAGCCTGATTGCGTACTGGGACTTCAGCCACCACTACCGGCGATGACTGCCAAAGCAGATCGGTTAAATCAGCCGCCTGCGCCCGAGGAGCATTTCCCAGACAGGCCAACAACAGCACCAATACCGGCAACAAGCACAGTAATCGTTTCATCTTTCCGTTCCTACCTAATTTTTGAGCTTATTTTAACTGGACTACAGCATTTTATTTTATTTTATCTGTGTGATTTAATTTTTTTATCTAGGATATCAGTCCAGTAATAAAACTTGAGAAATAGCAAAGTCTGCGATACAATGAACAACTGACGGTGGGTTAGTCAGTTGACCAGTTCATGAGACGCAGCCAGTCAGGGCCGGGTTTGCAAAAAACTATCCAACTCAGCAAAAGAGCAAGCATAGGTCAAAGTTGGCGTCTCGTAGCCCTTGAGGTTAACGGTAAACTGCTCAAACAGAGGAGGCGAAACTCCCAGACTGGAGATGTATTGATAGGTAGTTTTTCCTAGGGCAACATCTCGACTAATTTTTTTGGTGCAAGATTCCAGGCGAAAGGCGGCATTGACTGTATCTCCCAGGGCTGTGTAATCTGGGCGATCGCCACTACCCATATTGCCAACCATAGCATAACCTGTATTAATGCCCGATCCAATGCGCAAGGGAAAAGGCAGGGGAAAGTCATCCGCCAAATCCCGAGTCATCTTGTGTAATTTGTTGAGGGCACCGAGGACCTTGAGCAGTTCGGTAAGGCATCGCCAATATATTTATCCACCCAGCTACCTTCAGTACGCATTATTTCCCCAGCATGGCGGAACCAGGTGCCAATCATAGCGGAGAGCAAAGCGTCATCCATTTGCTGAGTCAGACCTGTAAAATTGCGGATATCCACCACCATCACCGAGATTAAGCGACGGACATGCAAGGTTGCCGTGACGTTATAATCTGCGGAGTCGTTACTGGTGGAGGCATCATCCTTTTGGGCAGAGGGACTGTAGAAATTCAGTTGCGTCTGACCAAAGGTAAGGAGATCGCCATTCCGCAAGGTTACCGGAATGTCGCAACGGCGTCCATTGACAAAGGAGCCGTTGCGACTGCCTAGATCGATCAGATAAAATTCGCCCGTCTCGGTGTATTGCAGCATGGCGTGGTTGCGGGAAATCCAGGGGTCTGGCAGGATAAAATTGTTGTCATCGGTCCGACCTATGGTCCAGCAATTACTACCAACCAGGGGGAGATAGCGATTCCCTGACTCTGTCTGAAGTACTAAATGAGGATTGCCGATCTTACTCACTGCAGGCTAAGCCTAAGAAGAATATTTCCGCTCTCATGCATCCTGAAAGATAGATTGGAGTCTGTCTGGGTATCTGTGCGGTGTTCAGAGAAACTCCACAATGCAGCAATCACTCTATCGCGCAGGCGACTATCCAGAACAAACTGTCTACTAATATTGTACTCAAGACAGCTCCGCTAAATGCCCACCAGTGTAGCTGCCGGGTGCCCAGAGGTAAAATCCCGGCAACTAAGAGAATTACACTTAGAACTACTGCCCAGCTGATTCCCCAAGGGGTCTGGATCTGGGCGATCGCACTTTGCAAGACTGGCATTGCCAGTTCTGAGGACACCTGCATCAGCTGACGCCAGTGAGGAATCAAATCCACGATATAGAAATATATATCTGTGATCGCCGTGCCCAATAGGGAACCGAGGTAGAATAGGTTTCCAACCATTGCCCAACGACGCCAAAGACACCAGATGGCCACTGGCAGACCTATAGCTTCAACTGGCAAATGCCACAAGGGTTCCCAGCGCAGCCAACCCCAATATATGGAACCGGCTAGCCAACTCCAACTAAATCCTAGCAGTAAGTCTCCCCATAGTCTGGTTGACTGACGAGCGAGCAGCTGGATACTGCCACCAACGAGGCCAGCTGTCATTGCTAGGCTTAACCAAGGCAGTTGCCGCACTAATGGAGCCTGGAAAAATACTGGCACACAAACCAGAAACACCGCTACTGTGAAGGTAGCCCAAGTCCAGCCGATTCTCTCCCATAATAGGGTAGATAATTTGCGCTCTGACTTGACCCCTAGTGGTAAATAAGACGAAAAACTGTGGTTAAACAATGTTTTTTAATTTTTCTTTACCTAACTTCATCTTTCTTAATATATCAGCTCTTGCAATCATTGCCATCAAAAGCCAGTAATGGGGGATTCCGGACTGGTGATGGGGGACTGGTGATGGTCACGGGGGCGGGGGAGCGATAGCCCTGATGTTGTCTAAAAGTCACCCTGTTTATCAGTAAATTAGCATAATTTGTAATAGAAAATATAATATCTCATATAAGTAACTATATCGCTCTATAGTTGTAGATGGTAAGTTGTAGGTTGTAGGTTGTAAGTTGTAGGTTGTAAATTGTAGAACTAACCAATAACATTATTCAGGTGCGATTCGTTTAGGTATAAACTGCCTACAGTGAAAGCCTAATTGGTTCCATTAGCCAAAAATCTCGGTAATCATGAGGGTCCAAACCCCTCCCTCCAAGTACAGGAGAGACTCCGGTCCTTAATGCTACAGAGTGACATCACTGTGGTGTGAAGCAAGGACTTAAATGTAGGCCAGCTGGCAGCCTAAGCCGGTGACGCCGCTAGGGAAGATGCTCATGGCTAGAATAAGCGAACCTATTTAAGCCTCGTTATGTCAAACCAGCGTAATAAGGCTGAAACGCTGGCCCAAAAGGGATATGGTAGCTAGTGTCAGCCCTTTATCGTAGCTGACAATGTACTCAAAGAGCTCCCGGGGTATTGTAGGAGCGTAAAAGCATCAATAATGATACCGAGAAACGAAGTAATCTCCAGTGTGCTGTTCACCTGGTATGTCTATCGGGGGACAAGTTAGATGATAAGCGCAAGCCACTGGAGGAGGGATGTTCCAAGAAGCGAACGCCTAGGGTAATGCCTATGGATATGCAGACTACCGGACTTCCTTTTCTATTGTTACCGATCGTTAGGGGTCGAGCTGGGAATCACTTCCCAACCCTCCCATTCGGAACCGGACTTGCGACTTTCACCGCATCCGGCTAC
>JACOMV010000368.1 GCA_014324065.1 Hormoscilla sp. SP12CHS1
TTGGCCAATTTGGGCTAATATCGCGCTGCGCGCGACCCGGGCATGGGTTTTGAGGTTTTATAGGTAGCAACTTAGGTTAGCTTACTACAACTCAGTTTTCATCGTCGTCAAAAACTCCCGCAACCGCAGCAAACTCAGAGTCTGACCCAAATTTAAGGGTAACAGGGTGATTCCCTCCAGTCTAGACTGCACCCAGCCTTCCCCCCACATCCACTCGTGAAAGCCGTCTATTCCCTGAGACAATATCATCCGCAGACAGTTGTCGGAAGCGAGCTCCACATGATGCCCGATCGCCACTGGACCGATCCAGGTGGTAAAGCTCAACCCTGACTCTAGCTCCAGAGGCAACCCGTCCGACAACCGCTGGGGCCAAAGCCATTGACGCAAGCTCTCCGGACGCATCAAACTGTCCCGAATTGCCGTTTGGGACGCTGACATCTCGATCCGCAGATTGCTAGACTGAAAATTTCCTAACATAGAAGAGATTCCCACCTTCATCACATGCAATTCCAGTATGGCAGAGTCAATCGTCCAGAAACCCGGTAGGTAGTAAAAACCGGGTTTCTTAATTCACGCTCTCCGCAGCCACCTCCGAAACACCTTAGAATAAAGAGAAGGTTGATTGTAAAGAAATGTAAGGAAATTATGGCCTTGGGTCGGACCATGACCGCTGGACTATTACTAGCCTCCAGCATGAAGCGACCAGAATCAAGAGTCAACATTAACATCAAGGGCAATGGACCTTTAGGCGGAGTTCTTGTAGATGCTGGGTTGGATGGCACGGTGCGCGGTTATGTTTACCACCCGGAAGTAGAATTGCCCCCCAAGGAGAACGGCAAACTAGATGTCGGCTGTGCCGTCGGTTCCGATGGCTATGTCTACGTTGTCCGAGATGTGGGATACGGCTACCCTTACTCCAGTACCGTTGAATTGGTTTCTGGGGAAATTGGCGATGACCTCACCCATTACCTGGTAACCTCAGAACAAACTCCCTCAGCTCTAGTATTGGGGGTTTTTGTTGACCACCAGGGAGTACAAGCTGCCGGGGGGCTACTGCTGCAAGTATTGCCCAAAGCTGCCACGGATGAAGAACTGGTAGCAACTCTGGAATCCCGGATAGCGACACTCTCAGGTTTTACACCCCTGCTGCGGTCGGGTCTGATCGCGTAGCGTGGCGCAGCCATGTTTGCCACAGATATTCTCTCAGTTGCTAGGATATCTGGGTCTGGTCATCCTACCAGAGGTGCAGATGCTACGGTTTGACTGCAAATGCTCTTTCAATCGGATGTTGGGAGCCTTGAAGTTGTTGGGGGAAGCCGAACTGCAAGATATGATCGAGAAAGATGATGGGGCGGAGGCGACCTGCCAGTTCTGCGCCGAAGTATACAAAGCTTCGGGCAATGAAATCGCCCAGTTGATTAGAGATTTACGCACAGAATCCGGCTTGGACGCACTTTAATTGTAAATAATAATGGACGATGTGGTTTTTTTCTCAGTTGAGGGGTAGGATAACAAATACCGCAACGGGAGTGGTGGAAAACCAAAGCCATTGTTTGTTTATGTAGGAGCAGTGGAGATATGAACAAAGAGCCTAAAAACCTAGGTCGAAAAGATTTGGCCTTGTCGCTAAGTCAAGCAACCCAGAGCATCACCTATGAACCAGATCCCCGGAAAAAGGGCGATGGGATTTTCTGGCAGTTAGCGCTCGTGGTGCTTTTTTTCCTGCCTGCTGGTGCGGCAAGTGTGGCCGTAAAAATGCTCTGGCGCCTGCCCCAACAGCCCCACTGCGAGTCAATCTATTGGCCGATGGCTTCGGCCTCTTTGCGTCTCTATTGCGGTGAGTTGGCAGCGGATGGCCAAACTCTTTCTGGCCTGCTGGAGGCGATCGCCCTGGTCAAGGTTCTGCCTTTAGATCATCCCCTGCGCTCCCAGATCGATAAGTCGATCGACCAGTGGGCAACGGAAATATTGGCACTGGGAGATCGACAGTTTAATACCGGTCAACTATCGGAGGCGATCGCCACCGCCCGCCAAGTTCCCTCCTACACCACCACCTACAAGTTAGTTAAAGACCGGATTAGAGGGTGGCAAACCACCTGGACGTCGGCAGAAGGGATTTATCGAGAAGCAGAAGACTTGATGCGCTCCTCCCAATGGCAGCAGGCTATTGGCGTAGCTATAAAGCTACAAGATCTGGACAATACCTACTGGAGGACGACTAAGTACGCGGAAATAAATCAGCTGATTCAGACGACGCGGACCGATAGCGAAAGGTTGATTCGGGCCCGCGAGTTATCAGAAACAGGGGGCCCGGAGAATTTATTAGCAGCGATATCTTTAGCAGCAAATATAAGCCAAGATAGTTACCTCTATGCTCAAGCCCAAACAGCGGTCTGGGAATATGGCCGTCAAATGATGCGTCTGGCAGAAACGGCGTTAGAAAAGGGCAACAGCTTAGAGGCGATCGCGATCGCCCGCAAAATTCCGGCTGAGACTAAGTTGCACGACCAGACTCAAGATTTTGTGAAGATAGCATCGGCAAAATCCAGTGCTGGGGAGGGAAATATTGCTAGTCTGGAAGCGGCGATTATGCAAGCTCAAAAAATAGATATATCTCGTCCGATGTACGGCAGGGCTCAGCAATTGATTGGCCGTTGGCAGCGAGAAATAGAAGATGTTTCCCACCTAGAAAAGGCTCGCCAACTAGCTGCTAGCGGTCGGGTAAATGACCTGGCAGCGGCGGTAGCAGAAGTAGGGATGATTCCGGTAAGCAATCCCCGCTACTCCGAAGCGCAAGCCATAATTAAAACATGGAAGCGTGAGATCGAAATAATTGAAGATAGTCCTTTATTAAATAGGGCTCAAACCCTCGCTAGCAAGGGGAATGTGGGTTATTTTCTCGCCGCGATCGCTTCGGCGGAAATGATAGATCCAGGACGGGCCCTCTATCAGGAAGCTCAGTCCAATATTCGCCAATGGTGGCATCAGATCGAGGTGATTGAAGACCTCCCCTATTTGGAAAAAGCAGAAGGGTTGGCTATAGCTGCAACGGAACGCTCCCTGAAAAGAGCGATCGCCCAAGCGCGGCGGATCGCCCCCGGACGCGCTCTCTATCAGGAAGCTAGTGAAAAAATTGCCTCCTGGACTGATAGGATACAGCGCCTTGAGGATCGACCATATCTTGACCACGCCCAGAATTTGGCCGCACTCGGCGACCTGGAGGCGGCTATTACTACTGCCCAACAGATTCGACCCGGTCGGGCCCTCTACGATCGGGCATCCCGAGAAATTGAAAACTGGCAGAATCAACTTTCTTTGCAGTCCGCCCGTCAGCTCGCTCTTACCTTTACTCCTGAAGCTCTGGCACGGGCAATTGCTATTGCAGATCGGGTGCCTAAAAATAGCCTATTGCGCAGCGAAGCCGATCTCGATATCGCTAACTGGAGTCAAGAACTCCTCCAGATCGCACGGGATATGTCTAGGCACGACCTCCCAGGGGCGATCGCGATCGCTCAAAAAATTCCTCCATCCAGCAATCTTTACTCTGCGGCTAGATCCCAGATCGCAGAATGGCAACAAATCCTCAATCCCGATGCAGCTGAACAATTAGATCCTGCTGTTAGGGACTAGCCAAAAAATCAAGTACCTCCAGGTGCAATTTTTAATCCCATTTTAGTAATTTTTCATCTTCAAACCAATATGACAGCAATGGCTCTAGTTCTTCTTGTGAAACCTTTATTACTTTAGCATAAGTCTCTTCTATTAATTGAATAAACCGAGTAATTCCTTTCCCTGCGACGATGAGGAACTGTTAAATATACAGCCCCTGACAAATATCTGATTAAAATTTCACGTTCTTGATGCAGTTTATTTGTATTTTCTCCACAAATAGGATATTGTATTTTTTCATCAGCGAATTTGAAAATAGCTTACCTCATCAATTATAGAGCAACTTTCAACAGTTGCATTGGGAAAATTCAATAATTTATCGAGATTAAAATCCATTTCAT
>JACOMV010000369.1 GCA_014324065.1 Hormoscilla sp. SP12CHS1
GCATTTTTGCGGAGAAATTTACCAAAAATGGCTGTCTGGGACGTAGAAATTTTTATAGGTCGCAACTTGAGTTACTATAGTACAGCGCGATCTGAAATGTCAAAAAGTATTTTGGAAACCGTAACACCTCCAGGAGCCTCAAAGTCCCGCCAGCCAGCATCGCAAGATATTTTGACGATTTTGTAATTTTTGGTACCGAAACGCTGGAATGCCCGCAGTGTAAGGCTTTGGAGAATTTGAAAAATTTTTCCGATGAGGGCGATTCAGCCTCTGATTACACAGTTATTACACCGGTGTAGTGTGATATTTGTAGTATATGCGCTATCTATATGACAAGAATTCGCCATCATTCCGTACAGCTATGTAACAGCATCTGCCTGATCGCCGCCGTAAATGCTCGTAACGATCTGAATGGTAATGTTACTATCGGGACTTTGAGATTTTCTCAGGCAAAAAGGGGTCAAAACCCGTTGATTTAAATACCGACGCCGTCCATGTGCTCAGTCCAAACGCGCACGCTACGCTACTAGCCAAGACAGGCGACAGCGATCGCCTGGCGTTCCCACGGCGCAGCCGTGGGAACGAGGGTAGACATTGGCCGCCCCTGTGTCACGAGACCGCGCATGAGACGATAGTATCTCATGCGCGGTCTCGGGACACAGATCGGTCATCAGGATACATCATAGTCCCTAGTAAACACTTTAGTGTTTACTACAAACGGTTCGTAGTAAACACTTTAGTGTTTGCGCAAACGGTTCGTAGTAAACACTTTAGTGTTTGCGCCCCTCAACCAACTATTAACTATTAGCCCACAAAATCAACCTCGGCAGATAGGGACTGCTAAGATATTTATGTTTGGGCAAGACCCGCAGGGATAAACCCTGTAAACCACTCTTAGTGTAAGTGATATTAGCAGTGTAAATGCTTTGGTTATCACCTGTTTTGCCCTCTAATTCCATCTCCACTGGCACCCCATCGACAATTTGGCCATTTTCATCGATCGACCCCTGATAGAGTTGCACCAGCAAGTCATCTGGCGTTAATCGACCCAGGTGGAGCCACGCCTTCACCGGCAGAGTTTGATTTACCAGCATCTCAGCCGGTTCAGCAAGATCGAGATCCTCGATCTTGATGTCGTACCAGTGCTCAAACAATTTAGCTCGCCAGTGAGCCAGTTCCTTCGTCGGCTGGTAGTTGTCCGCACCCATGGCAAAGCAGCGATCGCTCGCCGGGAAATATCCCAACCGGGCATAGTCTTGGACCATCCGGGTGGTATTAAACACAGGACAATTCAGACGAATTGCGTCCTTCATTTTTTCCACCCAACCACGGGGAATACCCTCCGCATCCCGGTCGTAGAATAGGGGCACTATGTCCCGATCCAGTACATCATAGAGTGCCCCCGCCTCCGCATCATCCTGATAATTCTGGTCGGAATAGTCCTCACCAGCACCTATCGACCAGCCAGTACGGGCATAATCTGCCTCATCCCACCAGCCATCCAGTATGCTCAGATTCATCAGACCATTCATCGAAGCCTTCATTCCCGAAGTTCCCGAAGCTTCCCGGGGACGCCGAGGGTTATTCAGCCATATATCGCAACCAGCTACCAGCAGCTGCGACATGTAGATGTTATAGTTGGGCACAAACACCACCCGATCGCCCAGTCCTTCCTCGCGTATGCGCTGGATAATCTCGCGAATCAGTTCCTTTCCGGGCATATCCTTCGGGTGGGCCTTCCCGGCAATTACGAACTGCACAGAATACTTGCTCGGCGTCGATGCTCCATCATCCAGCAGAATGCGCTTAATCCGGTTCATGTCGCGCAAAAACAAAGTCGCCCGCTTATAAGTAGCAAACCGACGGGCAAACCCGATCGTCAGCACTCCGGGATCCAACACATTACCAGCGGCGGCAATTTCTCCGGGGGAAGCACCCCGTTCCCGCAATGCTTGTTGTAGGTGCTCCCGGACAAACAAGACTAAATCCGAGCGACGCTGCTCATGATTGCGCCACAATTCTCCATCGGGAATCTTCAAAACTCGTTCCCAGAGTCGGTCCGAAGCCAGTGCTTCCGACCACTTAGGTCCCAGATAGCGGTCATAGAGTTCCTGGGTCGGTTTAGCCACGCAGCTGCGAGCATGAACGCCATTAGTAATCGGGGCAACGGGAACTTCGTCTACCGGCAACCCTGGCCAGAGGCTCTGAAATAGAGCCTGACTAACTTTCCCATGTAGCTTGCTGACGCCATTAACAAAGGAACTCATTTTAATGGCGAAGGTGGCCATATTGAAAGGGGAACTCAAGTCACCTGTATTGGCACGTCCCAGGGCGAGGAACCGATCCCGTGGCAGACCAAAAACATCCCCATAATGCCCCAGATAATACATCATCTTGTCACCGGAGAACAGGTCGAATCCAGCGCTGACTGGGGTATGAGTCGTGAACATCTGGGACGAGCGGGCCGCTTCCCGCGCTTCCGTAAAGCTGAGTCCCTCTTCTTGGATCGTCACCCGCATCCGTTCTAGGGACAGAAAAGCGGAGTGGCCCTCATTCATGTGATAAGTTGTCGGTTTCAACCCCAAGGCTTTCAAAGCCCGTAGTCCCCCGATGCCCAGCATGATTTCCTGGTGAATGCGCATATCCTGGTCGCCACCATAGAGCCGACTGGTAATGCTTTGGTCGTAGTCACTGTTGGGTTCAATGTTAGTATCCAGCATGTACAGGGGCACCCTTCCCACTTGTACCCGCCAGATATGGGCATGGACTTGGCGACCGGGATAATCTACCTGAATGCGCAATAGCTGTCCATCAGTATCTCGCTCTAGATGCAGGGGCAGGTTGTAAAAGTCGTTAATCGTATAGCGCTCTTGCTGCCACCCATCAGCGTTGAGATACTGGGAAAAGTAGCCTTCCTGGTACAGTAAGCCCACGCCCACCAGGGGTATACCCAAGTCACTAGCAGACTTCAGGTGGTCGCCAGCTAGCACCCCTAGGCCACCCGAGTATATCGGTAGGCAATAGGTCAGACCAAATTCAGCGGAAAAATAGGCGTAGCATTCACCTTCCGGGCGCGATTCCTTTTGTTTGGCATACCAGGAGGTGCCATTAAGGTAGTCCTCCAGCTGGCGGGCGGCCCTGTCCATTTGGGCTGCGAAGCCTTCATCTTCAGCCGCTTCATTCAGCCGTGCTTGAGATATGATGCCTAGCATCAGCACCGGATTATGGTGCGTCGATTCCCAGAGGTCTGGGTCTAGGCGTCGAAATAGGTCTTTGGTTTCAACATTCCAGTCCCAATGAAGGTTGTAAGCTAGTTCACGTAATGGTTTCAGTCGCTCTGGCAGAGCGGGAGAAACCTTAAATGTCCGAATCGGCTGCATTATCTATTGGGTCTCCAAGTCCAGTAGTGCTTATTTTCTACCCTGTCCGAGTGCAAATCTGACTATTTTAATACTAGTTTAGACTACTCGATCTGTTTCCGGTGACTTTTCGATCGCTTTCGACCTTGTCCTTTGTCCGTTTATTTACTTATCTGGACATGCTCCCATCACCAGTCCCCTACAAGGGTAGGTTTTTAATTTTGACCAGAGCCTGCGCGAGGGGGAGAGTGGGGGAGTGGGATCTGCCCTTGCGTCATAATTGTATCTAACAATATAAGTATAATCACTGTTCAATTTTCGGAATACCCTCACCCCTGATGAAAAACCGAAATGTAAAAAACCTACCCCTGTGAGAGTGGGATCTGCCCTTGCGTCATAATTGTATCTAACAATATAAATATAATCACTGCTCAATCTTCGGAACCCCCTCACCCCCTCATCCCCTCACTCCTGATGAAAAACCGAAATGTAAAAGGCGTTGCACATTCTCGGAATGATGGTTGATACAGCTTGTCCAGGAAACAAGTAGAACATTTTTGTGCTAAACTAGAGCTATACTCAATGCAGACCAAATTCAGCTATGGGACGTTACTC
>JACOMV010000370.1 GCA_014324065.1 Hormoscilla sp. SP12CHS1
CTCAGGGCTAATGATTCCCTGGTAACGCTCCCCTTTCTTGATTTGTGTCAAGTCAGTTTACTTTAAACGAATCGCACAACACAATCATCATACCTTTCCTGAAGGTGCTTATAGCCCAGCTTAATTAACTGTGCAGCCGTTCCATCCGGCACCTTTTCCGTTTTCGTTGCTTTACATTCTCCCACCACAGGATAGGGAGATGCACAATAAAAGTCTAAACCCCCAGCGCCCCCCGTGGCCTCTGGATCCAGACTGATTTGGGGATTTGTGTTATCATTAGAAAATCCCAGCAGAATCAAACCTTTGCGGACTAGCTTTTCAAATTCATTGCCATCGCTAGAATTGCCCACAGCGGCAATTTGCTGAATCCAATCTAAATCCCGATCTGGTTTCAAGGTTACCGCCTCCCCAGTCCATCCCAAAAATACATTAATATCCGACTGTAGCTGTCCAGCAGCAGAGTTATCACAGTCAATTTCCGAAACTTGCAGTTGCAACATCTCCAAGTCCCGATCGGGATGAACCTCTCCTGCTGGTTGCTTGACAAGCCGATCGCATCTCCAACCCAAAAAGCTTTGGATATCTCGATCCAGTTCTTTAGCAGCGAGATTACTGTCGCCAAGTTGCGCGATCGCCCCCTGCAAGGCTTCCAATTCTGGATGCAGGGGCGGCTGTCGATTTTTCAGCAGGTTTCGGCGTTCCCCAAAGAGGCGATCGCTCAACACGGGCATTGTTTCCGAAACAGTTAAAGAATGTGGCAAAGGAACAAACTTCCCCTTTCTCTTCTCAACTGCTGGATGCAGTTGCACTTCAACTGGCTGCGGTAGGAGATAAACCCGCAGATAAGTCAGAAAAATTCTATCCTGCCGTTATTTTAGCATCTCCTGCAATGCCTCTTCTGTCCATACCGTTAACTGGGACAAGATATTAAAAGATTCAGCATTATCCAGATATTCCCGATCTGAGCACTCTGCCCATGCTTTAATCAAAACCTGCTCAGCATCCAGACTAGCTACAGCCCTTTGGGCAATGGCCAAAAAATTAGATCGGTAATATCCCTCAGACGTTTCGCAGGGATATAAAGCAAACTGCTGATTCCCCGGACTGAGAGATATCCGAGGCATCGCTGCGATCGATCGCCCTTGAATTAAAGCCTTAATATCTGGCGCTGGCAGACATAGAGCTTGTTTAATTGAAAATGATTTATTCATACTTAAGTAAATAGGTCACTCAGATATTATTCATCAGCGTCGATGATGAAATATTCCTGTTCATCATCAACAGCATCATGAGTATTTTCGCTAGCCAGTTCGCTGAAAATGTCATCTTCTACCTCTGGAATTTCGCCGGACGGATCGCCCAAAATCTCTCGCAGTAAAGGATTATCAAAAGCAATTTGCTTTTCCTCAACAAAAGTCAAAATTTGCTCTGCGCTTAACTGATATTGTTCGCGCTTCTCGTAAACAGCATGAATAGCTAGCAACGGTTGAATTTCTTCTTCTATAAGCTCCACATACTCTCCTCCCTTGTTTAATAATTATTCTAAGGCTTTGTAACTAGCTGAATTTTTCTTCATTTTTTCTACCAGAGATCGCGATCGCACTAAGCATCCGCGAGTCAATTCAAACTTATCTCCGTCATTTAAGCGCTTTAATGCCGCGAACAATGACCTTTGTTTTCCTTGGACGACGGATACTCCAATTTTGACAACTTTTCCACTCTCTTGTCCAATAATTTTGAAGTTAATCCAATTTTTATTATCGCTTTCTGGTTTTACGTCCTCTATCACCTCTTCGATTATTAATTTATTTAACACCTCCCCTGTCGATGTCTCGCCCTCCAGGGTTTTACCTATCAAACTTTCAAACCCAAAGGACAAAGCTTTGGCGATCGCCGAATTGTCTTCGAGGAAACTATCTGGTATAGCTAGGATAGCATTCTTTTCCTGATTTAAGGCAAATTCACACCTCTCAAGCGGTTCTTTGGGAAGTGGGTCCACTGCAACTGCAACCTTAAAATTGTCTGCACACCAACTTAAAACTTTTCTTACTGGGGGCTTTTCTTTCCCAAGCTCTATCAATTGTTCTTTTTCAAACGGGTATATCGGATCCTGGGGAGTCAAACCTACTTCAGCATAAAAATCTTGCAGCCAGCACTTCACCAACTCAATGATGGACTTACCATCCATGTAACTTAAAGCAATCGGTTTTCCCTTGCTTGCTACTCGATCTGGTATACCTCCACGGAGTTGCCTAATCGTATTGCTCCAAGTATCGGGCATCATTACCGTGAGCATAACAACCCCAAGACTTCGATCCGATTGATAAAGAGTGTCGTACAATCTCTTAACTAGATCGGCAATCACCTCTGGCGTCTGATTCCCCGCTTCATCACAGTCGTTAATGACATCTATTTCATCAAAACAAATTAAAACCGGGTTATATTAACTGACTAAGTACAGTATTTGCCCAACCGTTTTCAGCGCTTCTGCTTCTCGATCTTGATTATTTTTGTTAGCATGAGATAGTAATCCCAGTTCCTCAGCCTTACCCGAAGCTATCTCCTTACCAGATAACCAGTTAATTGCATAAGCTCCTTGCTTCTGGGAAAGCGTCCACAAAATCGCCCGAACGATATCGGGATCTACATGAAGTAAAACATCATGCTTAATCATCAGCACTTGATCTACTAGCCGATCCATTAAGTTCTGCTTTTTTTCCGACTCTCTATTCGCATAGACTTTGTCAAACTTTTCAATTAGCTGTTTTGGTGCAAAGGGTTGAGTATCTGGATTACTTGCTTTTGAGGCTTCATTAGCCATCGCCGTCGCTACTTCCTGCCACTGCATTACCCCTTGACTGCCCTTGTGCCTTAAGCTACCCACCAAACTTTGCTGGAATTGGTACTTAATCAGGTTCAAGTCCACATATTCATCAGCACTGGCATAAACAAATAAGGCACCTCCCTCACGTTCCAGCCGATGACGAATCCGACTAATGACGTGACTTTTACCAACCCCCTTTTCCGCAGTAAAGACGACTGAAATCACCTTTTCTTGCGTCGATGTGCTTGTCTTCACCTGCTCCATTGCCTGAAGAACGGCATCTGACGCATGAGCATTTAGAGTTTCCACGTCGGGAAAACCCTTTCCCCAAACTTCCTGAGCCTTGACAATCGCATTCTTTTTAAATGGGTTGTGACTGCCGATCGCGGCGTTGAGGTCGTCTCAGTATCCGATAGAATCTTGCAATTGGACCAAAATCTGAGTTGTTCATAGGATTCGGTGTGAGGTAACCAACTACAATAAAGATTTAGGATCGGGCGCATCAATTCAAGCGCTTGGCGTAGTAGCGCAAGCCACCCACTGGGGTTTCGATCGAGTCTTCTCGTCTGTCTGGGGTAATGTCTGGCATTTCTCCCCCCATCAACTGAAAGATATCATTAGCCTGCATCTCCAGCATCCACTGCTTAAACTGCTCGCGGCTGACACCGGAGGCAATCTCCCGGCGGATCCGATAAATCGGCACCAGATCGTCAAGGTTGTAATCTCAGTTCAGCCGGTCATAAACCGACAGCGCCACTTTCTCAAACGCTTCATAAGAAGCGATCGCCTCCTCTTTGGCCTCCTCTTTCTCTCTCACCGGCGCAGTCGGGACATTAGCATCGGACTGGCGATACCAGTTCAGCACCGCATTCACCACCTTTGAGCCAACTTGATTGCCATCAAAGCTGAAATCCGGGGTTTTCAGTCCTTCCCCGAGAATTTGCTTACCTTTCTCTGTCAGGGACACCTTCGCCACTCGCTTTTCCGTGACGATCGCGATCGCCCCAGCAGACTGTAGTTCTTGTAAAATGCCCTTATAGTCTCCAACCTTCTCCCTGTGCGACTCGTTTAGGTACAAACTGACACCAGTGAAAGCCTAATTGGTTTCATTAGCCAATAAACTCGATAATCATGG
>JACOMV010000371.1 GCA_014324065.1 Hormoscilla sp. SP12CHS1
GGTGAAAATCGCAAGTCCGGTTTCGATTTTTCTGAAGTAAGGGAGGATTGGGGGGCGACCCCCAGTTCGACCCCGACCAGATAGCGTTTCATTGACCAATACTCGCGATCGCCATCATTATTCCCTATTTCTCAGTACCAAACTGTGAGGCGATCTCGTAACGCACCGCAAGCTCACCTTTTTTTGATTACTATGGAAGGAGAAATACTATCAAATGATTAATCCTAAATCCGGCATTCGGTCGATGACCAACCAGCAACTACGAGCATACTTTCGAGAAACACAAGATGAAGCAGCCTTTCGGGAAATCTTACGTCGAGGACTTGACGAAAAAGATAAAGCTGCTGCTTGTGCGTTCAAAGCGTGGCAAGAGAAACGATCTCCGACATCTTGAGTGCGATCACGGCTGACGCTAACCTGTTTATCAGCAGCGAGGAAAGGGAGGTTGGATGTACTTCTGAGGCACGGCTCAACACGACAGCCACCTCTCCATGTAAAATGCAGATCGCTAGTAGTTTTTATTGCAGGAGTATAGTTATGGAGCGATCGACAGCCCTACTACAAGCTAAAGCATTGAGTATTGACGATCGCATCTGGTTAGTTCAAGCCCTATGGGACAGCATCAGTGCCGAACCACAACAGCTTCAGCTCACAGAAGCACAGCAGCAAGAACTATCCCGTCGTCTCACCGATCATCAAATTAATCCTCAATCAGTGGTCTCTTGGGAGGACATTAAAGCTCAAGCACTTTCTAGAGCAGGAATACAGCAATGAGTTTGCCAATTGTATTTCGGGTTGAGGCACAGGCTGAATTCAATCGAGCGTTCGATTGGTATGAGCAACAGCAAAGAGGACCACTAGACCCCACCCCACCATCTTGACGGGTGTGGCCAAAAGTAGTCCCTCTACCCGGAACGGGAGCGACTGGCGCTTTTTGCAGGTCTGGTCGCAAAAAAAACATAATTAACCATGCTTGTCGATCTGGCTATCCTGGTTTTTAACCTGAACTATGCAGGTCTTATCCCTCGCTATTCCGGTTTTTAACCTGAATTATGCAGGTCTTACGCCTCTTTTTTCTGGTATTTAACCTGAAAATATAATTAGCATACTTCGCTAAAGCAGTAAAATACCCTTAAAGTTATGTAAAATATCTTACTTAAGATGTTTTAAGCATGATTGTATAGTAATTATACCTCAATAGTTAGATAAGCTTCGCGCCTTTTAATTGCATAATTGGGAATTTTGAATTGCTGACTCGATGCTTTTGTGCTATATTAAAACAGAAAGCTGGGAAGCCCGATCGCACGACCGCAACTAGCTATGTCAATCAAATCAGTCAAGGAGATAGTGAGAAAAAAAACTGGTAATAATACTGGTAAGATGTCCCTGGGAACAGTTTTGATAGTACCCTTCGTGGTGCAAATATTTGCCGCAGTGGGGATAGTGGGGTTATCTGTCATTTAAGAACGGACAAAAAGCCGTCAACAGCCTAGCATATAAGTATATGGGCTCAGTAAGCGATCGCATTGAGAATCACGTGCATGAATATTTAGAAATCCCCCAGTTAATCAATCAAATCAACCTGGATGCCATCAAGCAAGGCTATCTTAATTTAGACTCTCCTATAGAGCGATCGAGGAGAACGCAACGTTACTTCTGGCAACAGATCGTGCAATTCGACTTAGTCAGTTACATTTATTATAGCAACGAGCAAAAATAATTTATCGGCGCGGGACGAGAAGTAGTTGATACGGGATTGTCCGTAGCCATATCGGGAAAATCTACCAATTACACCCAGTATGAATACGCCACCGACAAGGAAGGAAATCTGCAAAAGCTGATGTTTGGATCCCTGACTATAACCCCCCCGAAAACCTTTGGTACAAAGGCGCAGTTGAGGCGGGCCAAGCTACCTGGACTCCTATCTATGGTTGGCAAAATGCGGAAAGTATTAGCATAGATGCGATCGCGCCGGTATACGAGCCAACCGGAGAATTAAAGGGGGTTTTGGGAGTCTCCTTGTCCCTCAAACATATTAGCGATTTCCTCAAACGGATGCAAGTCGGGCGATCGGGACAGACATTTATTATGGAGCGATCGGGATATCTGGTAGCGACATCCACGGAGGAAAGACCTTTCTATTTTGGGGTTCCCGAGGAAGATGATAGCAGTATAGCGCCTGCAGAAGGGGCAGACGAGATCCAAAAATTTATCAGACTGAAGGGCACGGAAAGTAAAAATAAATTAACAGGGGCGACAGCAAAATTTTTAATAGCAAAATATGGTAGCTTAGAGAAGATAGTCGCCGGGGATCAACTGGAGTTTACCCTGGAAGGCCAGCGGCAATTCCTGCAAGTGAGGCCCTTGGGGGAGAATATCTCAATTAAGTGGCTGATAGTGGTGGTGGTGCCGGAAGGGGACTTCATGGGCGAAATCAATGCTAATACTCGCACGACTGCCCGGCTGTGTATAGTAGCTTTAGTAATAGCGACTGTGATGGGAATATTCACGTCTCGCTGGATTACCAGGCCAATAAAGATGCTCTCAGCAGCCAGTCAGGAAATAGCCGATGGTAAATTATCGCAAAAAATAGCAGTGCGAGGAGTTGATGAAATAGAAGTGCTGGCCAGTTATTTCAACCAAATGGCAGCCCAGTCGCAAGAGTCCTTCGAGAAATTAGAAACCCGAGTCCAAGAACGCACCGCCGAACTCGAACAAGCCAAACTGACCGCCGATGCTGCCAACCAAGCCAAAAGCGAATTTTTAGCCAACATGAGCCACGAACTGCGAACCCCTCTCAATGCCATCTTAGGATTTTCCCAACTAATGACTCGCAGCGGCGAACTTCCTCCCGAACAAAGGGAAAATGCCAGCATTATTAGCCGTAGTGGCGAACATCTCCTGAACCTGATTAACAAGGTGTTGGACCTGTCCAAAATTGAAGCTGGACGTATGAGTCTTAACCCGGAAAACTTCGACTTATATCTCCTGCTGTCCGACCTGGAAGATCTGCCAGCAGACGACAAGCATTTGCAGTTACTGTTTGAACGGGAAGCCCAGGTACCGCAATACCTGCGTGCCGACCAGGTCAAGTTACGTCAAGTGTTGATTAACCTGCTGAATAATGCACTCAAATTTACCGAAGAGGGGGGCCTGTCGGTGCGAGTCAAAGCTGTTAACAAGTCGCGACTGCATTTTGAAGACTGACATTCCCACCACGGAACCGACCCGCCCCATCATTGCCTTAGAACCCCAGCAACCCACCTATCGCATTCTGATTGTAGATGACAAATGGACCAATCGTCAACTCTTAATTAAACTGCTGAGTCCCCTGGGGTTTAAACTGCAAGAAGCTAGCAACGGACGAGAAGCCATAGAAATGTGGGACTCATTCGAGCCCCATCTGATTTGGATGGATATGCGCATGCCAGTGATGAACCGCTACGAAGCTACTAAATATATCAAAGCCACCACCAAAGGTCAAGCTACAGCCATTATTGCTCTCACGGCCAGCATCTTTGAGGAAGAACGGGCGATCGTCCTTTCGGCGGGTTGCGATGATTTTATTCGCAAACCCTTTCGAGAAGCAGAAATATTTGAGACCATGAGTAAGCATATGGGACTGCGCTATGTAATGGCTGAACCTACTACCATACCAGTTATAGATCTCCCTAGCAGCGTTACCCCGTCGGACCTTTTGCTGTTGTAACCAGAATTGCTCGCCGAGTTGGAAAATGCTATATTAACTTAAGTTGCGACCTATAAAAATTGAATACAAAAAGTGATGATAAAGAGAATTATTTTAAATTCAAATCCTAGCGCGCAGCTGCGCGATTGTATGTAACGGCATGAATTGACTTGGGGAACTTAGTTATCCGACTAAAACATGTTTCAACTTGTTTTCTAGTTACTTTTTGTTTCTATTCAAAACAAGGAGATTCTTTTC
>JACOMV010000372.1 GCA_014324065.1 Hormoscilla sp. SP12CHS1
GAATTGAACCCGAATGAGTACCATAGTTGCCTGGTTAATGATTCCAGGCGTAGCGTTCCGTATTTGACTACGTTAGGCTCAGGCTGATCGCACCATAAGTTTACATCTCCCACTTGCAAACTTATCCTGTTTCCCGTGTGGTAGTTAAATCCAACTCGCTCTGCAATCTTAGCATGAAGTATAGTATATTCAGATCCGGAATCCACATATACATTAACAGACTCCCAAGCATTTTCTATCTTTACGCCAATTGGAATTACAGGCTGCGAAATACCCCTCAATTGCTTGTAGGGAAATCGGATAAGCGTCATAACATGAAGTCCTCACTATTAAATTATTAAAGGCATCATATCATCTGGATGGGGTATATCCAATACCAAAGGACTTACCCGCTGTCCCTCTTTCTGACAAGAACGGTACACCTCTATATGGTTGTCCCCTACGGCGATCACTTGACCATCCTCAATAGCTACCACTTTTCCTGGGTACTTTTCGATCAGTTCATCATAATGTTCTGCCATGAAGTCATCATGCTTCTGCAATATCTCTGCTAATTCCTCTATTCCTACTTCACTCATCGCGGGCCTCCTGTTAAAACAACGATCGCCGGGTGCATTTATCCCCAGGCACTTTCCCATTATACTGTATCCTTGAGAATCTGACAATCAAGATTACCTTGTGGCGATCGCGAGACAGTTTACCATCCGTCTAGGACCCCCAACTCATGCCCCTATCGGGTAGGGATGAGCATCCAGAGACCATAACATGGATTTAAGTGCGATCGTAATCTCTCACGATTCAAAAGTGAGGAGTCCTAGATCCTGTTGAAAGCAAATCTTGAATCTATCAAAAATCCCCCTCTTTCCCAAGACATTAAAATCCACACTCAGTTGCTGATAAAATACAATTGGACAGCTAAATTTTTCTGTTCCTAATTGGACATCTAACTCATGCAAATATATTTGGATCAAGCTACCAGCGCCCACTTGCAAACTTATTCTGTTTCCCGTGCGGTAATTGAACCCAACTATATCGGCAATCTCAGCTTTGAGAATGCTGTATTCCGAGCCTGAATCTACATAAAAATCAAATGGATACCACTTATTTTGCAGCTTCAAACCAATGGAAATTATTGGCTGTAAGCTACCCTTCACTTGTTGGTATTGAAATCGAATCTGTGTCATGGGCTAGATCAGAAATCCATCAGCTAAATCATCTGGCATCTGGGTGCGGCACTTTTAAGACCAACGGCATTACCGATCGTTCCTCTTTCAATAAAGGACGGTATACCTCGCCATAATCAATTCCTACCGCGATCACTTGACCATCTTCAATTGCTACCACTTTTCCTGGGTACTTTTCGATCAGTTCATCATAATGTGCTGCCATGAAGTCATTACGCTTCTGCAATATCTCCGCTAATTCCTCTACTCCTACTTCACTCATCGCGGGCCTCCTGTTAAAACAACGATCGCCGGGTGCATTCATCCCCAGCCACTTTCTCATTATACTGTATCCTTGACAATCTGGTAATCTTGATTACCATCATTTGTGGCGATCGCGAGACAGTTTACCATCGTCATGAACCCCCAACTCATGCCCCGATCGGGCACTCCCGCCCATCCAGAGACCACAACGCGGATTTAAGTGCGATCGCAATTCTCTCACGATTCAAAAGTGAGGAGTCCTGGATACTGTTGAAAGCAAATCTTGAATCTATCAAAAATCCCCCTCTTTCCCAAGACATTAAACTTCACACCCAGACGGGAATAAAATCCTACTGGACAGCGAAATCGCTCCCTTCCTAATTGCACCTCCAACTCATGCAAATATAATTGGAGCAAACCACCATCCCCTACTTGCAAACTTATCCCGTCTCCAGTGTGGCAGTCAAATCCAACTCGCTCTGCAATCTTAGCATGGAGTATAGTATATTCAGATCCGGAATCCACATATACATTGACTCGTCGCCAGTTATTTTCCAGATTCACTCCCATCGCAATTATTGGCTGTAAAGTTTCTTCCCAGCGTAGATACGGAAAGCGAATAATTGTCATAATTTCAACAGCTCATTTTTATATTATGAAAGGCATCAAATCATCGGGATGGGGTATATCCAATATCAAAGGCCCCACTGAGTTTTGCCGTGTAGCACAGTAATCTTCGATTTCCAGATCGCCTACCGCCACCACTTCCCCATCATGGACTGCGATCGTTTTACCTGGGTACTTCCGGATCATTTCATTATAATGCTCCGCTAACCACTCATTGTCCTTCTCCAATATCTCCGCTAATTCCTCTACTCCTACGTCACTCATCGCGGGCCTCCTGTTAAAACAATTATCGCCGGGTGCATTCATCCCCAGCCACTTTCTCATTATACTGTATCTTTGACAATCTGGTAATCTTGATTACCATCACTTGTGGCGAGATTAAGGGCGATCGCGAGACAGTTTACCATCCGTCTAGGACCCCCAAACCCCGATCGGGCACTCCCGCCCATCGGGAGACCACAAGGGCGATCGGCGATTTTTCTCTACCCCCATGAGTCTGCACAGAAACCGGGTTTCTCACCAGTCAGTCGATCGGTAGTTGAGTATTTCGGGCAGAAACCCGGTTTCTCTACCCCCGCGAGTCGGTCCAGAATGTTAACTCAAATTATGGGTACAAGCTTGGAAAAGAAAGCGAAGTAATCCTAAGACAGTTCCCATTTCCCCGATCGCATGGGGGAGAGTTTGATAAACATTACCATCAACAGTCAATTTATAAAACTTCCAGGTATCTCCGTTGGTAACAATACCCAAGACATCAATTTCTTTACCCATCTGTTTATTTTCCCACTGACAAGCTTGCATTTCCACTAAACATTGGGCTAAACCTTGCTCGAAATCATCCTTTTTGGCCTCGACAATACACAAATATGGGGCTTCTAGATAAGCTTTTCTGGCCGCCACAAGGTAATCAACATTACCATTGGTTTCGTCAGTTTCCAGACTAGCACCTTTCCATATCTTTAAGGTATTAAATTCTTGAATAGCCTCTTCACAGATAGCGTCGATTACAAGTTTTCTCGACTCTTCATAACTCTGCAAGTCAAAGCATTGTAGTCGTTCTAGGCGTTGCCGAAAGAAATCACTGATGGGAACCGGTTCTACCTCAAGATCCCAGAGCAATAATTCAGTTATATTAAGTTGCTTGAAGGCTTCTTTATACTTAAAGCTGGAAAAGTTCTTTTTCTTCTTGTTTGTCTGCTTCATGGTTGATATTGAATTAGTTACAAAGGTTAAGGTGGGCGATGCCCACCCTACCTTTATGAGATGAAGCTCCTAGTTACACCCTTGTAGTTTTCGATGTAAAGAACGATCTCCATCGTTCTACACAGCGTTTTCTATAATTGGATTCCTTCATAATCCGATCGGCGTTTCCAATTGTCACCACAGGCAAAGAGGTGGGTGTATTTTCTTCGTGCAGCACTTGTTCTAATGAATCCTCTCCTTCCATGCTGCGATTCGCTGTCAGCAGAATCATCTGATTTGATTGGGCAAATCGCCAAACTACTCGCTCGTTGCTTTCAATTGGCAATTTCATTTCTGCAAAAGTGATAAAAATAACTGGAGCCCAATCTAGCCAACCTTCGTTAGCAATGGTTTGTGAAAGCATAAAAGCTTGTCCATCAATATTATGATCGATCAAAAAAATCATGATTGGGATTCCAATTCAGCTTTATTTCTCGCTTTCAATTCTTGCAACTTTTCCCAAGCAGCTTCTTGACCAGGTGGTGGCGGCATCTTGGCAATTGCAGCTAAGCGATCGCGATTGCGTTCTTCCCAATACTGCCTGATTTCCTCAGCGTACTTCAATACCATCTCATACTCAGCCTCCACTTCGGAGCGATTATTCTCAATGTATGACAAAGCTACGTTGATTTCCGACTCTGTCAGGTT
>JACOMV010000373.1 GCA_014324065.1 Hormoscilla sp. SP12CHS1
TGGCGACTTTGACGATAAATCCGATTAAGTAATTTTGCAGAAAGGTCATTTATTTCACGCAATAAAATCATTCTGAATTCAGCCGTTATTAGTCATTTTATGTCAGATATGACATAAGCGACAGTCATACAAGAGACGACTGTGAAAACAGATTCCGCGTTAGTAGTAGCCACGAAAATCTGCTACATCTACGAGTAGCTATATCTAGTATAACAAGTTTTGCATACTTTGTGCAATTAATTTTGTCCAACTACTTATTGTCACCCGTCCTACGCCTCTTATTTGAAGTAGGCAATAGTAACGCCTGTGCCGCCGCTATGAGGTTGCGCTAACTCAAACCGATCGATCTGGGGATGTTGCTGCAAAAAGTCATGTACTCCTTCTCTCAGTTTACCCGTACCTTTGCCGTGAATAATCCACAGGGCACCTGTTCCCGAAGCATATCCTTTCGCGATCGCATCTTCCAAGACGGCCTCAGCATCTGCCACCCGACTCCCCCGCAAGTCCACGGTATTGCTTTCGGTTTGCACTACGGGACCGGGTTTGGGGGGCTCTATAGTTGCTGCGGGTTTCGGTTTGGGTTGTTCGACTTTTTGTCCGTCCAGAGATTCTATTTCCGTAAAGGCGATCGTCATCTTCATCAAACCAAACCGCACTGTTACTTCCGCGTCTGCTTCGGACACATTCAATACATCGCCGGTTTGACCTAAGCTAGGAATGCGCACCTTGTCCCCTACTTGCGGTTTGTAAGCGGGTTTCGGTTTGGGTGGCGCTGTTTTGGAGGGCAGATGAATTTCGGCAATTTTATTTATCTCCTCCGTGGCTCTTTGCGCCCGTTGGGCCAGGACTGGTCCTTGCTGTAACTTGCGAATTACTCGGGCAATTTCTTTCTTCGCTTCCGCGATCGCCTCTTGCACGGCCAGTTCCTGCTGCTGTCGCAACTTTTGCTCTTGTGCTTGCAAAGCTGATGCTTTCAGGGAGACTTCTTCATGCAGGCGTTCTGCTTGCGTGACTAACTTTGAGGCTTGTTTAGTCTTCCTTTCCTGACGCCGAAGTTGTGCTTCTAAATCGGCAATTACTTGATTAACATCTTGCTCGTTATCGCCTATATAACCTCGCGCCAGTTCGACTATTTCGTGGTTCAATCCCAAGCGGTGGGCAATGGTTAAAGCATTGGAACGACCGGGTATTCCCCATAGCAGTCGGTAGGTGGGTTGCAGAGACTGATTGTCAAACTCCACCGAGGCATTTTCAAAGCGATCGTCTTCATATTTGAGCGCTTTCAGTTCCCCAAAATGGGTCGTGGCCACCGTCAGTTGGGCGTTGCTGGCCAGGTATTGCAAGAGGGCGATCGCCAAGGCACTGCCTTCGGAGGGGTCTGTCCCCGCACCGACTTCATCTAATAGTACCAATTCGGCATTTCCCAATGCCTGTAATATCCGAGTAATGCGACGAATGTGACCTGAGAAAGTAGATAAACTCTGTTCTAAAGATTGTTCGTCCCCAATATCGGCGAGGATTTTGTCAAACCAGGGCAATTCTACCGGTTCTCGCGCGGGCACGAAGAGACCGACCTTGGCCATCAATGCTGCTAACCCCAAGGTTTTCAGAGTCACGGTTTTCCCACCCGTATTGGGACCAGTAATAGCCACTACTTTTATGGGCGGTGCTACCATCAAATCTACTGGAACTACCGTCGGACCTTGTTCGTGCTGCTGTTGCCAGACTAGTAGGGGATGGCGCAGTTGTCGCAGGGTAATGCTTTCTCCTCCCCCTCTATCTATGAAGCGGGGCGGGTTTGCTTCCAACCATAAACTATAACGCGCTCTTGCTGTTGCTAAGTCCAGGGCCGTCGCGATCGCCAATAATCTTTCCAAGTCCTCCTTGACTTCAGCTATTTTCTCTGTTAAATCTCGGAGAATCGCTTCTTCCTCTGCTTCCTCCTGGCGTTGCAGTTGGCGCAGTTGGTTCCCCAAAGGGACGATCGCATGAGGTTCCACGTAGAGAGTAGCACCCGTAGTGGAGGTATCGTGAACGATGCCGGGTATGGCCGACTTTTGGGGTGCTTTGACGGGAATCACGAAGCGATCGCCCCGTTGTGCGATCTGATTTTCCTGCACAGCAGCGAACTTCCGCTGCAAAATCCCTTGCAGAGTCTGATAAATGCGGTCTCGCAAACTTTTGAGTTGACTGCGGATACTGCTAAGTTTAGGACTAGCTCTATCTGTAACTTTACCCAAGTCGTCGATGCAGCGGTTAATTTCCTGCTCGATGTCGGGATAGGTGCGCAGATCCGTTACCAGTTCCATCAGCACAGGTACATCTGATTGGCCATCGATCTGGCGTCGCAAACGCCGCATTCCTGCCAGGGTAGTAGCGATATGTAAGAGTTCCGCACCCGACAAGATGCCTTGCAGTTCGGCCCGTTCTAAGGACGCGCCAATATCCTGAATGCCTTCAAAAGACAGTACCGCAGTCAGTTGACTTTCTAGCTGGTATACTTCTTTAGTTTGGGCTAAGAGGGCGAGACTGCGATCGAGGGTTTCCGGAATTGCCAGATGACGCGCTGCTACCGCCCCCAGTTTAGTAGCGGCAAAGGTAGATAGATGCTGGCACAGGCGGGGCCATTCCAGTAGTTCTAAAGTTTCTGCTTGAATCACGGCTGCGGCTGACAAGGGTTGCACTGCAAATACATTCTATCAACTCGGATTGCTAATGGCTAATGGCTAGCCGCCCGAACCCTAAAGGGTCCGGCTACAAGAACAAAGCCCGCCTGCGCGGGCTATACCTGGTTCCTTCGAGGCGGAGCCTTGGAACCACCTTCGGAGGCAGGAGCCTCCCGACAGATGACCGGGAGACAGTAAAACGGGGCTCACTAAAGGTTTTTACTAAAACTATTACCATGGAAGGGTTTCGGCTGCATTCCTACCGAAAATTTACACGCGCTACAGGCTACACGCTGCACACTGCGCTATGATTTAGGCTATAGATGCAGTTTGTCTGAGGATGGTAACCTTAATCTATCCCTTCTTCTTTCTCCAGTTTAGCGGTAATCAAAGGAGAGTCTATATCGAGAGACCAATTTTCATCAATAAAGTTAAAATTGGCATCCAAGATTAAAGTCATTTCGCCAATCGGATTATCTGGGCTGATTTTTGTTTCTGACTCTACAGACAAGTTATTTTTTAGCAAATATTTCAGTTCGATCCAATATTCCGCTGGATTTTCTTGCAAATTTTTACCGAGAGCATAACTGGATAATTCTACGGATAAAGGCTGTTTTAATATCACTTTTTCATAGAAATTATCCTGCTCATCCCAATAGCCAAATATGGTAAAATTAGAGTCTTGCAAATGCTCTATTCCTATTGACTCTAGAGAGGCGATAGATAATTTATCCAATTTTTCCCAAGTCTGATTAATTGTTGATTTCAGCATGGTTGTTTTCTTTAATTAATGTTTGGTCATCAACCCAGTAAAGTGTAAGATCATATAGAGTACGTCTTCCTTTTGCTTTTCGCTTTCAAGATTCAAACATTCAGCAATATATTGACCATGAAAACGATAATTACCTCCTTTGACTAAAACTTTGGATTTGAGATGATAACCTTCTTTTTGGGAAGGGACTAAACCAATATTACCTTTAGGAGGAACCTCTCCTTTTTCAATAGCTTTGAGATGCTTGTTTTGGGGATCGTATTTTTTACCTAGTTCTATTTGAGTCTGAGAAAAGGAAACTAAGCGCCCCTTACTTGTTTGATATACCCGATCGGCTTTAATCTCTAACCAGCTACTCGGTAAGTCTAGCATATAATTTGATATTTTTGCCTAGGGCGTGTCATCAATTAAGCCAAACGACAGCGGCAGCGAGGTAGATAGCACCTAGCCCGGGTCGCGCGCAGCGCGATAGAAATTGCGAGCAGTTTTATCGTA
>JACOMV010000374.1 GCA_014324065.1 Hormoscilla sp. SP12CHS1
AGTTCTCAGGGCTAATGTAACCCTGGTAGCGATCCTCTTCTTGACATGTGTCAAGTAACTTTACGCTAAACGAATCGCAAGCATCTACTCGTCCCACAGTTTCAGCTACTTTCTGAAGATTAGCAGCGGTCATGGGTTTGAGTTGGTGGTCGGAGGTGAGGAGAATCTATGGCTGGCGCCACGCTGCGCGATCAGCGGCCTTCCCGGTGCGGGTTGGGGGCGAGGGTGAAGACCTGAGAATTGACAACTTCGCCATTTGCCCGCACGCTGGTAACCCCATAGGGAATTCTGGTGCCCTGGGTCAAACCGGTGACCTCAGCTTCGTGACGCCAGATATTTCGATCTGTGGTAATTTGGTAAATCTGACCGTCCTGAGTTTGGTTTCCCACGCGGGATTTTTGGTCTTCCCGGGTCCGACTCAGCTTGATGGTGCTGGCAATGGCAGTGCGTGAGAACCTTTCACCATAGGCGACTTGATGGTCAACACCTGGAAACTCAACCACTCGCACCGTGGTCTCAGTCGGTAAGTAGTTAGACAAAAATAATTGCACATAGCCATGGGCGACATGCTCCGGATATGGAGACTAGCGCGAGAGAGTGTTGTGTGAAATTAATTTTGTCCATGTACTTAGTTGCAGAAACGGGTCCGTCAAGAGTTAAGATGATTGCATGGGAGTGAGTACCTGGTGTCCGATGTTAATCAGCAAAACCGATAGTAACAGCAAGATGATGCTGGCTAGGAGAAGAGTGCCGTTGTTGAACTACGCGAGCATAGATAGCTAATCTGCGGTCCCGATGCGATCGCACTATAGCAGATCGCCAAAAAAGTCCGCTAACCTAGCGGTCAGCGGACTATATCACCGGTTCTATATGACCATCGGAGCGGCGGGATTTGAACCCACGACCCCCACTACCCCAAAGTGGTGCGCTACCAAGCTGCGCTACGCCCCGACATTTAATATCCTAACACATCCTAACACAGAGATCGGGATTAGAAAACATTAATTTTCTGAATTTCTCGAATTAAATCTGGAACTACCGACGGCGACCATTCCCCCTCGCACCGGCGTCCCGCGTTCAAGATAAAGTGAAGACTGTAGGCGTCAGGATAGCCGGAGACCTCCATCCAGAGTAAATCGCTTTGGGCTTCACAGGTAATTTTCTCGGAGTCCATCAGCATATCGGCCATCTGGTTCATACTTTCGGACAGTTGGTCTAGTAACTGGCAAAATTCTTGCCATTCCGCCTGAGTCAGTTCGATCGCCCAGCGATCGCCACCCAATAAACCCTGATGTTCAGATGCTGCCATATTCCTGCCGATGCGCCAACCCGTGCCACTCTTGATTATACGTTCCATAGATTTCCCCTTCCCAATGCTATAGATAATCAGCCAGAGTAAGCATACAATCTAAGCGATAATTGGGAGGGCGAATTTTGACGAATATGTGATACCGGATCGAGCGTCGCATCAGGGTATTATCTGCATATCCACCTCACCCGTTTCCCTGAGGACATAGTGATTCTCTAGAGAAGTCTGGCTGGCAATTTTTCATAGACTACGCGCCAAACCTGACTCGGTCCGATCCGCAATTGCAGAAGTTCGTGTTGGTTTAGTCTTCGGCAGGGCGGCGGCGATGTCTGTGTTCGTTGTCCGAAACTCCCGTTGGGACTGGTTCTGACAAAGGTTAACCCGAATGCTAGGGCTGCTGCGGGTAGTAAACTGTTCTTGAGAGTATGGTGTTGCATATTTTCGGGATGATGGTTGCGACCTTGCGTTTCATGACGTTGCTGGCTAGACGAAGTGCTGCTGCGCAGCTAGTGCCCTTAGCGCTAGATCATCTATCCAGCCAGATATGACGATCACCTGAAATTATGCTAGTCACGGCATGGTAGGTGGTCACTATTCACTCTCGAATTATTTCCGGTTCGCTTAACTCGTCAGACATCTCGATTATAGCCTGGAGAACAGGCTTCGTCTTGGGTTCTTCCAGACTATCAAAATTTTCATAGCGCCGACGATGGGCGCGGCGAGCCACTTGCACGGTAATCCGGTAGCGATTGGAGGCCGCACCGATCAGTTCTGCGCCCCGACCGATCAGTTCAGCGCTATTAACGACAGAAGACTTGCCCATAGAATTAACTGGTTTTCTGATTGACTTGCTGGATATAGTTTATCACCCTTTGGCTGTATTGGTTACTGGAGATTGGTGACCGCTCGGGCTCTTATGGCCAGCAATCAAGATATTTATCCGCTGACAGAATCTTAACACATGAAACTCAGATCCCCTAGATAATGTGGTCCGGCGTCTTATCTGATACCGTTACCGTCACGTCAAAACTGCCATCAATAGTAGGGGTGCCGCTGATCGCCCCACTACTGGAGTTAATGGTTAAACCCTCTGGCAAACCGCTGGCGTTGTAGCGATTAATGTTGTTGTCGAGGTCGCCGAAGTTATTGCTTACGTCGAAGTTGAATCCCAGACCGACAACAGCCTCCTTGTCGGAAATTTCAGTCACCACATAGGGACGGTTGGGGAACAGAGCGCTCAGCAGGTTGTTGTACAGGCGGCGCGGTAGCGAATAGAGAGTCTTCACCGCATAATCTGCGGCATTCAGCATACTAAACATTTCTTGTCTCCTTAAAAAAGTTAACTCGTCATCTGGGGTCTCGCTGGCTCTTATGGCCCGGAGAGATTGTGGTCGCCTGCCACCCCGCCCGGCCTGCCTTGCGTTTGATTAAGCGAGTTGCCGCCGTGTAGGGCGATCGATACTGCCTGCTGATCGGAGATAATCCTGCCCAGAGTACGGATAGTCGATCGTTTGGTTCTGTATCCATTGATAATATCCTGGGTCGGGTGACCAGTATTTTTAAGTAGCTGAGTAGCGATTGCCTCGTGACCAGGGTCTCCCTGGTCACGCTTATTTTCTGCCTCCTGTCCTGGATATGTCAGCAAATATCGCTCGGCGATCGCTAGCGAAACAGATATTGAGGCCATGCTGAAAGATTTCTGGTTAATTGAAGCCGAGATCATCACGGACAACACAGTGATTTCTCTCGATGATAAAGTAAGGATTATATTTGATAAAGCAGCTACGACTTGGATCCAGATCGTCACGATACTTTAGGATGGTATCATTCGGGAAATTTGCATGAGGGTTAAATGTAATGACTCAAATTAAGATTCGCTTGCTTAAAGAACAGGAATTGCCAGAAGCAAACAAAATATATCGATTAGCTTTTGGCACATTGATCGGTCTGGCAGACCCCATGGAATTTTATAGTGATGCTAACTATATGATGCGTTGGTATGCCTATCCTGAAGCTGCTTTGGCCGCCGAAATAGAAGGTAAATTAGTCGGTTCCAATTTTCTATCCTTATAGGGCAGCGTTGGAACCTTTGGCCCTTTATCAGTGCATCCAGACTTTATGGGGCAGCGTTGGAACCTTTGGCCCTTTATCAGTGCATCCAGACTTTTGGGATCGAGGAGTAGGGAAGAAACTGATGGCAGCGACAATGGCATGCTTCCAAAATTGGCAAACTAAACAGATTTGTTTATTTACTTTTGTCAAGACTCCTAAGCATTTATGTTTCTATCAAAAATTTGGATTTGCCCCCCGCTTTCTGATTGCTATCTGCTCGAAGTCTGTTACAGATATGCAAGATAAATTAGAAAGTATTAGGTACTCACAAATTTACCCAGAACAGCAAGGAGAATATTTACAAGCGACGCGGGAATTAACTAATAGTCTTTATCCAGGACTAGACTTGCAGGGAGAAATATTAGCGGTAAAAAATCAAAGATTAGGAGATACTCTATTTCTTTGGGAAGATGGGAGCTTAACAGGATTTGCTGTCTGTCATTATGGTGCCGGTTCAGAAGCAGGCAGCGATACTTGTTATATTCAGTTTGGCGCAGTTATTGCTGGGAAAAATAGCAGCGATCGTCCCTTGGCAAAATTATTGAAGGAATGTGAAATATTTAGCCAGATTATGGGGATGTCTAAACTGATAGCTGGAGTCAATACCAGTCGTCAGCAAACCTACCTGCAAATGCTAAATATAGGGTTTAAGATTGACAGATTAGGAATAGCAATGCACAATCCCAATGAACCAGGTTATAACCGTCCAGATATTTATGTTATTGATGATTTTAGGTAAAAATCAAAAGATATGGCGATTAACCCGAAGGCTAAAAAACCGCGATCGCCGGTTTCTGTAGCTTGCGGCTGTTGCAGTGGTAATTTCAGTCCTAGCTAGGGTTCCGATCGCTGATTATCTGCTGTGACTGATACCGACTTATTATCAACATGAGTGGCAGTAAAAAGTTGAGCAATTAAATAAACTGCCATTCCCGCCGCCATACCGGGAAGCGCTTCGGTTAGGGGTCGAGCTGGGAATCACTTCCCAACCCTCCCATTCGGAACCGGACTCGCGATTTTCACCGCAGGAGGCTACTGGGTAATAGGCCCTTGTCCTGGGTAGC
>JACOMV010000375.1 GCA_014324065.1 Hormoscilla sp. SP12CHS1
GCCAGAGGAATGGAAAATTGCATAGACCATCACTATCTCCTCTGAATATCTGTAGAAGATACCATAGGGAAATCGCCGGGCCCTACGGTACTCTTCATAAATCATCTGGTATGCTTCGGGATGGCGCAGGATATATTGAATGCAGGCATCGACATAGCGAAGGAACTCTTCGCCCAATCCTAGTTCGCGTTCTTCATACCAGTCAACAATGTCTAACTCTGCTTCTGGCAGAATGATAAGTTCTTCCCCAGGCGGAGCCCGGGAACGCACATTTGAGGCAGAGCCTCCAGTCTCTAGAAATCAATTCGGAAGTAGCCCATAAACCAGGTTTTCCCTCGTTCCCAGGCGGAGCCCGGGAACGCACATTTGAGGCAGAGCCTCCAGTCTCTAGAAATCATTCGGAAGTAGCCCATAAACCAGGTTTTCCCTCGTTCCCAGGCGGAGCCCGGAAACGCACATTTGAGGCAGAGCCTCCAGTCTCTAGAAATCAATTCAGAAGTAGCCCCATAAACCAGGTGTTAAAGAATTACCTGGTTTATTAATTTAAAATTGAGATGCTCCCATTTTTGGGTTCGGTGCGATACCATTTTCATAAACATATTCTGTGAATTTACTCTGCACTTCTGCCCTTATTGGAGGCGGGAGCCTCAGAATACACGAGAGGGTAAAATTGAACCAGGTTTTCTGTAAAAACCTGGTTTCTTAATTTAACATTGAGACGATCTCAGTTTATGAAAATAATTTACGACCCGCAAGTAAATATTGTCCGTATTCTTTTCAACCAGGTCCAAATTAAAACATATTCTGTGAATTTACTCTGCACTTCTGCCCTTATTGGAGGCGGGAGCCTCAGAATACCGTTACCAGGTTGAACCTGATAACGAGAGGGTAAATACGATCGGGAGGGGAATGTGGTAGGATTAGAAATCATGGATGCCTCAAAGAAGATGGAAAATCCGCGTTCATTGGAGTACTGTTGTAGGTGAGGTTGAGATCCCGCTGAAACTCCCACCACAGGAATAGCCTTTCGCATGCATTGGGACAGTTCTCAAGTAGCATTCAATCCGGTCACTGGTCTGACCAACCGCTTTTCTTTTGGCGCACAATCTACAAGTGTAGTAGAGGACGATCCTGTCACCAATGGGGGTTTTGACGGCGACCCCAACACAGACAAATACATCCTGCAAGCGTGGGTTAGCATTAGCGGAAATTGGCCCAACAATTCTAATCCTACCCTCTACACGGCCAACTTCACAGCGCTACCAGGCTTTGAAGGGACGAGGATCGACTTTAGTGCCAACCCAGATAACCTACCCGCAAATAGCAATTTTGTCCCCAGTTCAATTGCATTAACCTCGCGTGGATCTACACTGGACTTTACACTGGACATTGATGGCAATGGAGTCGTAGACGCGCGTTAACCGACGGCATTTTAGTCCTACGTTATCTCTTCGGGTTTAGGGGAGAGACTTTGACTAATAATGCTTTAGGTGAAGGTGCCACCCGCGATGCTTCGGAAATTGTTACCTACTTGGACGACGCGCGGGACATCATGTTAGATGTAGATAGCAATGGCACGGCAGGAGGATTAAGTGATGGCATTTTATTCCTGCGTTATGAGCTCGGATTCAGAGGTGATGCTTTGATTAGCCGTGCAATAGAAGAAGGTGCCACCCGTACCGCTGAGACTGCAATTCTAGACCACCTGCAATCCTTCGACCTGCTGTAAATGTCTCATTTGTATAACAGGCGGGACGCCTGTTATACTCTAGATATAACGCGCTTGCTACAAACATATGCTCAAAGAGAAGTAACAACGGCGATAGCTATGAATTTTGTGCTTTCTAACCATGCTCAAGCAGAAATGCAAAGACGAGGTATTTACCTTACACTGGTGTCAGAGGTCGTAAACAATCCACAGCAAATAGTGCCAGAGAGATCGGGGAGAAAAGCATATCAGTCCCAAGTAGACTTGGCGAGCGGTAAAATATCCTTGCTGCGTGTTATAGTAGAAGACAATGTTAATCCGATAGTTGTAGTAACCGTATACATAACCAGTAAAATAATAAAATATTGGAGAGAATCATGAAAGTAATTTACGACCCAGAAGTAGATATTGTCCGCATTATTTTCAACCAGGTTCAAATTCAAGAAAGCGACGAAGTGGAAGCGGGTTTAATTCTGGATTACGATCGGGAGGGGAATGTGGTAGGATTAGAAATCATGGATGCCTCAAAAAAGATGGAAAATCCCCGTTCAGTGGAGTATTCCGTGCGGGAAGCTGCCAGTGTCAGTGCATGAGTTTACCCGACAGAGTCGAGGGTAGGTTTACTGATAAGTAGTTGGAAGTAGCTCAGAAACCCGGTTTTTACCGAAAACCGGGTTTCTTAATTAAAATTGAGATGAGCGCAGTTTATGAGAATAATTTACGAGCCGCAAGTAGATATTGTCCGCATTCTTTTCAACCAGGTCCAAATTCAAGAAAGCGACGAAGTGGAAGCGGGTTTAATTCTGGATTACGATCGGGAGAGTAATGTGGTAGGATTAGAAATCATGGATGTCTCAAAGTAGGAGGTATCGCTAACAACAATCATAGTAGCCCTAAAGATTTCAGCGTCTTCAGATCAGCCTGCAAGTCCTCTACATCATAGTTATACAAAGACCCCGATTAGCCAGTTCGTGCTGGAATTATAGTACAGTCAGTCCCGTCCAGGCGCGGACCTTCCCGCCACTGATCGAATCTTGTTTATACAGGGCGATCACCAGTTCTAGCTTCAATTCATCTTCACTCCTAAAGGAGTTGAGGATTAACCTATCGGAGGAGAAAAGTTGTACCAAATTTGGTTTCAGCCCTATACTAACTATTACTATGGAAATGGGACTGAATATGCGTCGGGGTTTGAACATTTGTGGGGGTGGACTGCAGGTATTATTAAGGATTCAGGGAGGAGGTAAGTCAGGGAAAAGTATCGGGGTATCATTCGTGGATTAAGTTTTACCTGGATGAGAAAAAAAAGCGGGTGAATTATTGGGGTTATCAGTACGATAGCCAAGGAAAAGAGGGGGCTAAAAATCCCAGGATAGTTACCTTACAGATTGAGTGGAATTACGCAGATAAGCAGGGAAACCCGATCGCCAAACTGTTTAAGGAAGAAAGTGGGTTATTTGTGGGCACGAGTCCGGAATGTGAAATAGCAATGGGGACGGTGATGTATTATGAAAGCTTGTGTGGTATGCTGAAAGAGGATAGTCAGCGCACGACCCTTGATGATGCTAATTATAAGTTAGTGCTGTTGAGAAATACGGAACGAGATGGCAGCAAAGGTGTTTATATTCGCTCGTTTTTCCCGATATTTATGGGAAATGTGCCCCGCGTGCTGCGAACTGAGGTTTGTACTTCCGTCCTCACTACAAACCTCAGAAAAATCGGATAGCACAGTTATCGGTGGCGAGATAGTCGGATTATCGGCGACAATGGCATTGGGTCAGCGCTATCGGAATGCTAAAATTATATTGTTAGAAAAGGAATTCAGTCTGGCCGTTCACCAGATTTGTCGCAATAGCGGCGCGATCCGTTCGGGGATATTATCGTTTTAAGGCTAAGTTTTGCCGCGACGGCAATCGATCGATGGTAGAATTATGTCAGCAGCATGGCATTGCCCATGATATTTGCGGTAAGGTAATTGTGGCGACAGAAGAGTCTGAACTGCCCCGCCTGGAAAATATCTATCAGCGGGGTTTGGCAAATGGCCTCCCGGTGACTAAAATTAGCGGCGACCAGGTGCGGGCGATCGAACCCCATGTCAGCTGTATAGCAGGGATCCAAGTACCCACTGTTAGGGGTCGAGCTGGGAATCACTTCCCAACCCTCCCATTCGGAACCGGACTTGCGACTTTCACCGCATCCG
>JACOMV010000376.1 GCA_014324065.1 Hormoscilla sp. SP12CHS1
AGGGATTATCTCAGTCTAACATCATCTCGTCAGTTCATAAACTAAGCAAAAATACTCATTACAAAACTGGGATGCACCCCCCGAACCCCGAACATGACCTTATAACTATCCTGATTGATAAGAAGCAAGGTTGGGGGAAACAGGGCGAACAACGGGGTCCACAGGATCTAGATGCTCTGATTAGAAGAATACTATCTCCAGATGATGCAGATATATTTTACGAACCGAGTGACTTACTAGAAGGCGAGAATTGTTTGCAAAAGCGCGATCGACTATCATCTATGCGCGTAGCAGCACAAAACAATTGTTGGGGAACAGTGGGCGATCGTAAAGGACAATTCATGTTGCTAATCGGCGGTAGTGGACCTGCCGGTGGACTAAGAGGAAATCCTAACCCAGTAATTGCTAAATATGTGCGAGAGACAAACTATAATGAGGGGTTGATGTTTGCTTGCCCTGATGTAGAGACAGTAGAAGAGATTACTGGAATACCAAAGAGTTTCGATGCAGATAGCGCCGAGTCGGTGGTCTGCAATAATTTCATTTTCGAGGGCATGTCTAGCAGTTTAGAAGAGGCAGTGAGAAGCAATAACTATGTATCTCATATCGGGGTGCTTCCCGAAGAGAATGATTGTAAGTACAGGACGGCTGTGAATAGCTATGGGATTAGCTACATTGGCATAGATGATTTCTATTCTATCAGAAAGACTGGAATGATGGTAGAATGACTGGCGGGTACAATTGCGATCAGTAGGAAAGTGCTTTGCGTTTGATAGGGGGGAAAAGCTTTCTGTCAGACCACTTATATATAATAACTGGCGTTGCACAATCGCGGGATGATGGGCATAGTTGGCAGTTGTTGTCAACTATGACTACAAGCCATTTTCAGTTATGTGCGAAAAAGGGCATCATCCCCGTGCAGCGCAAAAAAATAAGGCGTTGCACAATTACGGGATGATGGGCATAGTTGCAGAAGTCTTAAACCTAGACTACAAGCCAGTTTAAGTTATGTGCATGCGTTCCCCAAAATGTGCAACGCCAATTTTCTATTCCATCCTGGTCCGCTGGGATGATGTTCTACTCCGACGGCGGCGGGAGTCTCTGCCCGATCGCAATCGCAGTTTGCGACTAACTTCGACAAACAGGTCCCGCCGCAGGTACGGATAGTCACTCACCCACAGATTAAGACTGGGAATATAGATATCTGAGGTCTTGGCAATGCGGCTGAGGTCTGGTTTATTGGAGACTACTAGCATCTGGGCCACCATCCCCACGTAGATCGATCGATATTCGCGGCGTATGGGAACCTGTAGCTGGCTCTGGAAACCAGACTCATCGCCCACTTCCAAGTTTAGCCTGCGCTCCCGGTTTTCTACGATCACTAATTCTCCCCGTGAGTTCACCGTTTCCTCGGTGCCGATCACGTCATCTGTGACAAAAACATCGAGTACCCGACCTTGCCAGAAGCCGCTGTAGGGGTATTTCCGATACATTATATTCCTCCGACTTGCCCAGAAGATGGGACCCCACAGCCAATAAGTTCCCACTGTAATGCCAAAGGCAAATATAAGGATCCCAAGGCTTTGACCAAAAGGCGAGATGCGTACAAAAAAGACAATCACGACGCCAATGACTGAAATTAATAGGCGTCTGAGAAAATCTGGAAATTTTCCCCAATAATATTGGTACTGGCTGCCAGTAGCAAATGTAGGAATCAGTTCTTCAAATGTATTACGAGTTATTGAGATTAACATCGATTTGGTTAGTTGTCAGTGGTTAGTTGTTAGTTTTTAGCAGATTGGGCCCGTTTATGGGTAGTAATAATTATACAGCAAGTGGCGATCGGGCAGGCTTGGGCAATAGTCAAGCGACTCAACGACATGAAAGCCTTAGATTATTCATTTCACCAGTTACTCTTACTGTCAGGTTGAGAAAGAAGTATTATAGATTAGTATACCTCGTCATGAGTTCCAATGTCAATAAAATTCAAAATTATTGCATTGACAACCCACAACTGACAACCCACAACTGTAACTACTCACAGCAAAAAGTATTCCTTGTTTAGAAAGGAATAAAACGATCAATTATTTGTTTGAGAAGGGGTTGCAATTGGTCGCGGTCCATGGCCAGCAAAAATTAGGGCTTGAAAAAAATAAGAAAGATATCTATCTCAAGCCAGATAAAGTATTAAGTAGATTGCAATCTGTCGCGGACCGCAACTCGCAAAAAGTAGGGCTTGAAGAAAACCAAATATATTCCAAGGTAGATTGCCATCCAGATGGACCCCGACCAGCCAAAGACAAAAGTTCACACAGACTGGCGATCAGGGATGCTCCTTGCAACCGCATAGTTTCTAAGAAACTATACATTTGAGCGACTAACTTAGCGCCCCAATCACTTCGGGCTCCACCGCTGACTTGACGATGTATGACTACAGGACGCTAAGCTCGTTCAGCATCATTGTTATCGGGTTTAACTTCCGGATGGGTTAAAAATGTGAACCACTCATCCCAATGGCGCCAGAGTCGTAGGCCGCGCCTTTGGGCATCAGCGGGCCATCCAGAAATAGGAGGTCTCGCTAAAATTGATTGCAGTTGAACTTCTACATAAGAACGTTGCTGCTGGAGTTCTCCCAAAGTTAACTTACCGGCGTGATAGTCTTGATAAGCTTCTCTTGCTGTCCACAAAACTCGCTAAACCACCGGTGCATCTTCGCCAAACTACCTTGAGAGATTGGTACACCCAAGACGTGTTCGACAAAATATTCTTGTTTACGCCATGTCAGATTGCCACCATTCAAGCGCCAACCAACAAGGCTACTAAGCCTGCCGCCATAGCTAAACCCTTCCTTTATTCCCCCCATGGCAAGGGCGCATACCCAGACCACCCACATGAGAAGCATTGGCAACGAGAACGCTGATATTCTCTGATTTCTACTGGTTGCTCTACCAGTTCTACTACTTGTTGGATTTTTTTGGGAGCACCTGTAACTGGTTCTACTGGTTTTCCACAAGCGGGACAACTAGATGGCCATAGCTGTTCAACTGCGTCAGGCTCTCCAAATCCATTGCGTGTCTTACCAATGTGATTATATTTGGGACCGCGCTTTTTTCCTTTTTTGCGCTTGCTTTTGTCAGAAGGTTTTTTGAGAATGTCTTGTGAGGGGGGACGGAACTGTTTTGATCCGACCTATTTTTCAGTTGCTCTCGCGAGTCCTTGAGTTGTGCGTTTTCTTCCTTGAGGGCCTCCAGTTCCTTCTTTTGCTTCTCAATCAGGTCCTGCTGTTGTTTGATTAGTTGCTGCTGCTTTACTAGCCAGGAGACCAGCATCACAGATATCGCCATCTCATCTGCTTCGATGGCGAATGTCATTTGTTCGGTCTGTGATGCGGAAGTATAGGTCATACAACTTAGTATACACTCTCCGGAGGGAAAATAACTCACGCTCGTGTAAGAACGGGGAGTTGCGCCCATGTCTGAAGAGCTGAACTCCTTATCCTACAGGGGTTACGCTCGTTCTGGTGCCAGCAATCTCCCGGGAGGTGTTTCCTCCAGCGCAGCGATGAAAACACAAATGCTCACCTTGCGAGCTAGACATTTTCAATAAGCCGTTTTCTCTTGCGGTGAGCAGTTACCCACAACTTTTACTTAAAGGAGCTAGGCAAGATGAACAGTACAAAAACCATGCCCGTTCTACCCGTAGAAGCTTATACTTCTCAAGAATGGTTCGATAAGGAACAAAAATACATCTTTAGTCGCACCTAACAGTTTGCCGGTTTTGTGGAAGATGTAACCGCACCTAGAGAATATATTACAGTTCAAGCTGGACTTAACGGGACTTAGACAAAATTTAAGCCCAAATCAAGCCGAAACTCGCTTTGTGAGCGGCAAATACATCAACATTGTTAC
>JACOMV010000377.1 GCA_014324065.1 Hormoscilla sp. SP12CHS1
CACCATCATCTATAAGTTGTCAGGGCTAATGAAGGCCCTGCTAGCGATTTTCATCTTGAGCTGTGTCAAGTCGTTTTACACTAAACGAATCGCACCGCAAACCCAGGGTCTGGCTCCAATTTTTCGTTTACATAAGTACCATCATTATTTGGATCTACGCCATCCTCTATTTGGAATCGGGCTATTCGAGCCGTTTCAGACCAGGTAGGGCCGTCATTTTTTACTATGTAATAAGCAACTAGCGAGTATACAAACGTATCGTCGCAGGGCTCGCTAGAAGCAGTACAGTCTGTTGCACTTTCATCCGGAATCGGCCATGAGTGCTCTTTTAACTCTCGCTTCCAGAAGACTAGCACGGGTCTGCAAGTACTATCAGACCCGCAACCTGGCGCCGGACTGAAGGGCGGTATTTGGTCTCTAATCCCAGAATCACCCGTATCACTATGATCTGTTGTTAAGGAATCGTTATCATATATGTATACTGCTTGCCTTAAGTCCCGGGCTATATAGTCAATTGCTGCCTTAATTTCCAGCTCTGAGTTTGTCTTCGCTTGTTCCCGGCGTTCTGTGGTTATGATATTTACCATAAACCCCAGCAGAGATGATATTATTATCGATGAAATCGCCAATGCTACTAAAAGTTCAATCAGGGTGAAGCCACTCTGCTTTCTGGTTAGCTTCGCAGTTTTCAGCTTTAAACTTATAATATATTCCAATATTTTATTCATCTTCATTTTTACCTTCGCTACCTAATTCACGACCTGGTGCGATCGACTTTGCGAGTAAGCTATAGCCTCTGACAGCGGGCACGGACCACACCCTATATCAGCTTTCCCGGCCGTCATTCCGAACCCAAGCTAATCAACTACAACCCCCAATTCGTTCGCACAAATTACTGTATCCCGCCCCATCTTCAGCCGGTATTTCTGTTGTTACCTCGATCAATGGCACCTTGCGCAAACCCAGACCGCTGGTATAGGTAAGTTGTCTGCCTGTTACCTCAGTTGGATGGGAACCTACTGATTTTAGTTCGTCATCGTCGCTGAATGCATCGGCCTGATACACCCGCACGCTCACCAGATAGCCTCGCCTACCATCCGCTTGCCTTGCCGCATCATCTGCAAGAGTTGCATAGCCAGTGTTTGTCGTGCTGCGAAAAGCTTGAATTACCATGTCTTTGATGCTGTTAGTGCTACAACCGCTTTCTTCATCCTGGTCTACACAGTACAAGCTCCATGTGCGACTGTTCTGACAATAGGGATACAATGTCACCAATGACGTACAGCCTCCTACTCCTAGGTCCATGCTGGGATTTGCCGGAGGAATTGTTACGGCAAAGGTGCCTATGAACTCAGACCAACTCGTAGTCTCTGTATCTATCACAACTGTGTGGTTTGGATGAGGAGTTGTTTGAGCGGTTAGACCATCAATGTAGGTCCAAGCTGCTTGCGTAGCCAGTTCTACCCTTCTTGCTTGCACTCGGGTTGCTACTGCCAGGACGATCATCGGCGCGATCGATGTCACCAAAATCGCCACCACCACAATTGCCATCAATGACTCCATGATGGTGAAACCCGACTGGTTTGAGCGGGACCACCAGGGATGGAGTTTTCCTACTAGGGGAGTTTTCCTCCCCTGCTTGTCATGTTTTCTTCTTCCCATCATGGGCTTCACAGATTATCAGGATGGATTATCAGGATAGTCTGACAGCGGTCGGCAATCATTTGGACGCTGGTCTGCCCCAGGAATCGCATAGCGATCGTATGTAGCGCCTGGTAGTCCGACATAAGTTTGTGGATCGTCTGAACTCGGGGCCGGATCCAGGGCTTCCGCAGCACACATTAAGGCTTCCACCCAACGATCGTCGCGATTTACTTCCCGCATAAATTCTTTAGGAGATTCCGCTGTCTCTACCGTGAACTGTTCGGCAAACAAGTCCGGTGGCTGGGACAGTAGCCCCACATCGAACCTCCACTCACGCCCCGGCGCATTGTAATAGGGAATCGCACCAAGGACATTATCCCCCGTATATCCCAGAGGGCTCGTACCGTTGTCAGTTTTATATCCTTGCCTCTCTACAAACAGACTGGCAGCGTCTGCTTCTGTAGTATTCAGCAGCGTGAAAAATGGTGCTGTAGCATAGTTATTTTGCTTAGTCTCGATAAACGAACCAGATATGTTCAGGTCAACATAGTCTGATGAACCCGCACGCAATACTGGCTCCAATAGCGGCTGCTCGACCTCAGAACTGATTGCTGTTCTCCAAGGTGGTGAGGATGTAGTATTCTGAGCCAAAGGAACAGTTTCTAATAGATAGCCTGCATCATCATGTTGTTGATACCACAGCCATCGAGTATTACCGTAGCGGCGATTGGTATCTTGTCCTGTTACGTACCACAGAGCATTGTCTTGACGTCGAGGAGTGTTTGCACCTGGCGATCCTGGACCGAGCCCTCCAAATGGAGTCGGAGTACCACCTCTCACTAATACGTTGCCAGTTACAGGGAGCAGAATACCGCTTCCACCTGGATTCTGGTAAGGATACCAATTGAGATTTCCGCCGATATCTATCCCGATCGGGATTGGTCTTCGAGCCTCTGTAGTAGTACCGGGATTTGTGGTGACCACGATCAAGCGATTGTCTGCAGGATTTCTCAGGAAAGCCACCCGACGCGGATAGCGTTGCTCTACTACATTTAAAGCAGGATCAAGCGGATCTATTAGACTTCTAGCTGGTCTTGCGGTAGTGCCCGATAACAGATTCCCCACTGGCGTACCTATAGGGATTTGGCTTGCTTTTTCATTTCCCGTTCCTGTCGTCAAACCAACTACCCAGTCATCAGCTGTACATAAGGAAACCATCGGCTTGCGACATATTTCCATCACATACTCATAGAACAACGTCTGTCGTTGAACTGGCGTGACAAAGTTGTTGAAGTAGGAACTTGCTTGGTATCCTGGCGGTTCATCTTCTGTCACCAAACTTCTGTAGTCACTATCTTGGAAATCACGACTCGTGACGTAGTTGTTGGCAAAGAATCCATTTTCCTTACCTCTTTCTGCCGGGTCAATGGTTTCGTCTATAGTCCCATCACCATCCCTGTCGATCATCATAATATTATTGCCACCACCGTACTCTGCACCGCCAGCATTATTTCTCAGGTCGTAATCTCCATCTACCCGGTAACCAAACTCAAAACTATCAGACAGCAATGTGATCGCATCTGAGATTATCGTTGCCGATCGCCACAAGTCTCCCGATGTCGTACAACCCGGTTGACCGTTGCGACAGGCAAAGTCTGGATCCAAATTATTCCGGCTATAGAAATTACTCCAGCTATCATCCAGGGGCGTCTCGAACTCTTCTTGGATAGCCCCACTACTTGTCTGGTGCAGGTTAAAACCATAAGTAGAGCCATCCAGCCCTACTGATGCTTGGATATAAACTGGCAAGTTGGTCGCTAAGATCAACCCCTTCTCTTCTTCGTGATACTCATTTACCGGCGATCGTTCGCGGTCCAGCCGATCGCCATCTACTAGCATAATCGCATTCGGACGGCGAGTTGGGTCCAGTTTAAAGTCTACCGCGCTTAAAGCCAGTCTGGTTGCATCATATGGTCCTGATGCAACCAGACTGGCAAGGCATCATTGCGAGTAGCATATATGATGCCCGTGTTCGGCAACAGGAACTCTGAGATGGCCCCGTCGATACTGCTGAACTGATTGTTGTTGTCCGCAGCTTCTCTAAATTCAGCACCGTGGCCACACATATATATTTCCCAAATCTCTGTATGTGGGAATATCATCTATATCTGTGTGCGACTCGTTTAGGTACAAACTGACACCAGTGAAAGCCTAATTGGTTTCATTAGCCAATAAACTCGATAATC
>JACOMV010000378.1 GCA_014324065.1 Hormoscilla sp. SP12CHS1
GATTTCGTTTCTATCTTGGCGAATCTTTGTCGATTTAGCAATGAGTACAATTACTCATTACATAAGTGAGATGCTCCCGAGGGGAGCGTACCGCTCAGGGAGTTTTCGTGCAGCCTGGATGAGGGAATTGGGAGTTAAAAGTCGCTGCTGCATTGCCCCGCATCGAGCGACCGCGCCCCCACGGACATTTCGATTATTGCGATCGCGACTTGAGCGAGCAGCAGGACCGCTGTGGGTCGAGGGTGCTATGAGATCAGTTCTTGATGTGTACGGCGGGGCCTGCTAGTCAAAAGTTGGCTAAATTGTCAGTGATAAAACAAGACAAATGAACAACTCTTAGTATCTACGGAAAATCCCTCTGAGCTCTCCCTTATATAACACAAAAAAGTACAAGGGTTTTTGGGCTTAAGTCAGTGCCATTCCACTCTACGATCGCTGTCCGAGTAATTTCTCTCGCAGATGCTTGAGGCGATCGCGATATTTGGCCGCTTTCTCAAACTCCAGATTCTTTGCAGCTTCCTTCATCTGTGCTTCCAACTGGGTAATCACTTCGGGAATTTGTTCTAAGGACAGATCGGACACCTGTTCGGAAACTGCTTCTAACTCCCGCACATTCAAGCGCCGGGAAACATCCAGAAATGCTAATATCGCATTACTGGATTTCTTCACAATCGGTTGGGGAGTAATTCCGTGCATCTTATTATATGCCATCTGAATCCCTCGACGCCGATTGGTCTCTTCTATGGTCCGCTTCATGCTATCGGTGAGAATATCTCCATAGAGGATCGCTTGTCCGCGAACGTGACGGGCCGCGCGACCGATCGTTTGGATCAGAGAACGTTCTGCACGCAAAAATCCTTCTTTATCTGCATCCAAAATTGCGACCAGGGAAACTTCTGGTAAATCTAACCCTTCCCGTAACAAGTTGACGCCAATTAGCACGTCAAAATTACCTGACCGCAAATCCTGCAAGATTTCAATCCGTTCAATTGATTGAATCTCGGAATGCAGATAGCGCACCCGTATTCCTCTCTCTTCCAGATAGTCGGTTAAATCTTCCGCCATCCGCTTGGTGAGAGTTGTCACTAACACCCGTTCCGACTTTTCCACCCGGTCTTTAATCTCCCCTAGCAAGTCGTCAACTTGACCTGCTGTGGGACGGACAAATATTTCCGGGTCGATCACCCCTGTGGGTCGAATTACTTGTTCGACCAAGCCATCTTGGGAAATTTCCAGTTCCCAATCTCCTGGGGTCGCCGAAACAAATATACATTGATTCACCTTTTCCCAGAATTCCTCTGCTTTTAGGGGACGGTTGTCGGCGGCGCTGGGCAGGCGAAACCCATGTTCTATCAATACCTGCTTCCGAGACCGATCGCCATTGTACATCCCCCGAATTTGCGGTACAGTAACGTGAGATTCATCCACGACTAATAACCAATCTTGGGGGAAATAATCAACCAAACATTCTGGGGGTTCCCCTGGGTTCCGTCCTGCTAAATGGCGGGAATAGTTTTCCACGCCGTTGCAAGTACCCACCTCAGATAGCATGTCGATATCGTATTTTATCCGCTGTTCTAGACGCTGGGCTTCTAATAATTTACTAGCATGTTCTAATTCTGTCAACCGTCGTTGTAATTCTGCTTTAATCTCCTCACAAGCAGCAGACAGTCGGTCGGCGGGAGTGACGAAGTGACGGGCCGGGTAAATATTTACAGCCTCCAGATTCTGGATCGTTTTACCCGTTACCGGGTCAACATAGAGAATAGCGTCTATTTCATCCCCAAAGAATTCTACTCGAATGATGCGGTCTTCGTAAGCGAGTCCTATTTCCAGGACATCCCCTTTAACCCGGAATTTTCCCCGACCTAGGTCTATATCATTGCGGCTATATTGGATCGTAGCTAAATCTCGTAGCAGTTGACGTTGGTCTATTTCCGATCCTATCCTGAGGGGAATGGATGCTTTCAGATATTCTGCAGGAATTCCTAATCCGTAAATGCAACTGATGGAGGCGACAACTATGACATCCCGCCTTTCAAACAGCGATCGGGTGGCGGAATGGCGCAGCATATCAATCTCATCATTAATTTTCGCGGTTTTTTCGATGTAAGTATCGCTGACGGGAATGTAAGCTTCCGGTTGGTAATAGTCGTAGTAGCTGATGAAATATTCAACAGCATTGTGGGGAAAAAATTCTCGCAACTCGTTACATAGCTGGGCGGCGAGGGTTTTGTTGTGGGCCAGAATTAATGTCGGTTTGCAGATTTTTTCGATAACGCAGGCCACCGTGTAGGTTTTCCCCGTTCCCGTCGCCCCCAACAGGGTTTGATAGCGGTTTCCCTCTTGGATGCTGGTCGCTAGTTGCCCGATCGCCTCTGGTTGGTCTCCCGTGGGTGCAAATGGTGCTTGAATCTGAAATGGGGTCATAATTGGTAGTTTAATATGGATGCATCCCAATCTAGCGGCGGGCGAAATATTAAATTTGTCCATAAGCTATGCTTCGCCCCTACAGGTTAATTTGTAATTTGTATAAATGGGATACTCTCGTTTATTATTTTAGGCAGCAGGTCTATCGTATAACACTATTAGCTGTTCTGCCCGGAGTGCCAAACTGGCGTAGGTGCAGCCATCATTGTCGCTGAATTCCACTTCAAAAACATTTGGCGCTAAAATTTCGACCACTGTACCAACTTCCCCTCGGCGCAAATCCAGATCGGGCAAATCATTAGTTAGCACTACGACATCAAGCATCTGGATGTTACTATTCATTTAATCTCCTCCTTATTTCAGAACATAACAACTGGTTAGTCGCGGGAAGTCTTCTCCTGGGCGAATGATCGAACTGCTACGAACTTTTGCCTGTCCAGCTTGTCTGCTCATTTCCAAGTCTAACCTGTAGCGTTGACCATATTCATCCCGTTCAGTAGGAGTGGCATCGCCAGTACGGGCAGCTGCTAACAACTCCTCTCGCAATTCTTCAGCATTTTCAGCAGTCAGTCCTAGTATAGCAGCAAAGAAACGGGCTTTGTGCTGACCGCGTCCGTGATTGGGGTTCAAACAGTAGTCGCGAAGTTTCTCAATATCTACAACTGCACGTTGAAAGTTTGGTAGTTTCATCCGTCACGCATTGCTTCTCAAGCTTGACCTATCTGTACTATGATTATAAAGTATTTGTCCTGTTTTTGTGTTTTGCTAAAAAAAACCGTGAAAACTAGATCGCAACTTGACGCACCGATCGTTCCCGATCGCAGGTTAGGCGGCTTTGACTTAAGAACCCCTATTCGCGACCTCAGTGATTTCTTATGCGGTTTAGGTTCGTGGAGAGAAGGGTTCTGTGAATTAGTGTCACCCTTTGAAGCCCGGTATCGCCTAGGAAAAGGCGAAATTGAACTTGCTGTTGACGTGAGAAATGGCAAGGTGTTTAAGATCGCCGCTTACCGGGATACAAAGGAAAGCTATTCGACAAAATTGTTGTGGGGATGAAAGTGAAAACAGCAATGGAGTATGAACCCAGGTTATTTTACAGTGAAGTAGAAGCAGCGATTCTCTGTCAGGATTTCACTGGTCTGACTCTGGACGTTTCTGAAATCGATCCACCACCGGAATTAATCCCAGATATGACGATTTCGGCAATTTCCGTACATTGCAGAACTCTACACTCCGCGAGGAATGTCTGGCGAGTGGTAACCATAGTCTGTCACCATCTTGACCCACAAAAAGGGGTGTGGTCATAACCCGTTGGTACTCGGCGGACCCGCCCTCACCCTAAAGGATTCTGTTGGCGAATGGAGGGGATTACCCTCTAGGTGGTCGCCTGAGGTCCTAGACTAGCAAAACGAGAAATACGCTTCTCTATCACAGGCAAATCTTTCCACCAATCTCTCTTT
>JACOMV010000379.1 GCA_014324065.1 Hormoscilla sp. SP12CHS1
AGGAGCCGGATGAGGTGAAAGTCTCACGTCCGGTTTTGAAGACGAGTCGGTCCGGTGACGGACTGGCTTAGTTTAATAAAGGCGTTGGTCTCCAGCACCGCCTGCGGTCCAGTCCAAATTGGCTTGCCAACAGTAGCATTGCCATGTACGACCTCGGACTGCTACCGCGCCACGTATTTGCCAGTCAGAATATGTTCGTGCGACAGTCACCCGAGTTTGCGGAAACAGCCCGACAGCTACCAGAACCAGTGCGGCAAAGTTTATCTCAAGATGAATGGGAATGGTTAGAAATGGGAAATTATGTGGAATTAGAATTCTTCACTCCCCAAAAGCTGCTGCAAGTGGTCACTCAAGGAATAGCCAGGAGTCGAGAACTTGGTAGCGATGATAGCATGACTTCTATTTATGGAGATGATGACAATACAAGTACAAGTGCTATGATATTTGCATCGGAGAGTTTCGGTTAAGCTACGGTAAGGGTGGGCACCGCCCACCCTACGGATAAATTATGAAATGCATTCAATGTGATACAGACAACAATCTCAAAGAGCGCACGGCTTCTCAGGGGCGCTGTAAAAACTGCGGTCATCCCTTTGTCTTCGATCCTAAAGCAGGAAGCAGGTTCACAGATGGCTTCTTTAACAATACCCTCAAGGCCATCTCGGCGGAAAACACCCTCTACTTCACGCCCAAACAGTTTTTTTATGCCTTAGAGAGGCGTTTAGTCAGGAAAAGTCCTGCTTCAACGGGAGGTTTATTGGCTTTATGCATTATTCTCAGTCTCTTCTGGGGAATAGGAAGAATTATCTTTATCATGGTCGCTGTAGTGGAAATCATTTCGAGAAAACATGGCCCTCAGACTCGGAGATTTTACGCCAGAGGATTACAAGTATGTGGAGGCTTAATTGCATTAGGTGGAATATTTTTTTGCATTCTGTTATCAGAGATTCCCTCGGTGGCAGCTTTTATATTTCTGGTCGGGATAGGCGCGGGCCTGTTATTATTTTATTTGGGGAAAAATCAGTTGGAACGCATATTCTACATACCGCAATCTCTATATATCCGACCCAGTGAGGTGGAAAGATGGGTCCATAGCTGGACCCAAGTGAATGGCGCGATCGGGAGTTACCGACTGCCAACCAGGAGAATGCCTCGGTTACAGTCAGTCCCGATATCGCTGCTTATAGCTTTGACAGAGTAGTGGTCTGCGACAGTGACAGTATTGCCCAAATGCTAATAGCCAACAACTTCCACTTTGAAAACAACTGCGCCGTCCTGAGTATCGCTGGCTATCCCCAGAGTATATTTAGTACAGTATTAGATATGCTCAGGCGAAATCAGTCGTTAAAAGTTTACGCCCTATATGATGCCACTCCTGCTGGCGTTAGTCTTTCAGAATTATCTGGTAAAGTGAGAAAAGTCCCGGGACGTAACTCCCGGACATACCGCCAAAGGGTGCGATCGCCCGGGACAAAAGCACAGCAAAGATAATCCCGCTTTGCGACAAGATCGAGTTCGTGAGAGTGGTATGAAGAGAGTAGGCGGAGTCGGGGTGCAATCCAACGCAGAGAACCCTCTGTGGTCCGCCAGCACGATCGCGAGCCAGGTACAGCCTCAGATATTCTCGACCCCAAACCACCAGAGCAAAGATCCCCTCCAGCAGACCGAGAGCATCTACCCCCCAACGTTCCCACAGGTGCGCCACTAGCTGGGCGTCCGGGATAGGGGCGACCCCCAGGCGATCGCGCAAGGGGTCGCAATTACTCAACCAGAGATCGCCCAGGACAGCAAATCGCTGACTGGGGCTAAAAACAGGCTGCTCGTGAAAAATAGTCAGTTGTGCGTCGCACCAGCTGATATCAGCTCCAGTTTCACGACCACCATCAAACGGTCGATCCCCCCCAGCCCCCCTTAGCAAGGGGGGAGCATAGAACCCCCCCTTTTTTAAGGGGGGCTGGGAGGGATCCTTATCATCTAGCTGGGGAGAGTTACCCCAAGCAATATATACCAGCCAGGGGTAAGATGGACTTGGCTTCGGGATATAGATTTGGACCGGGGAGCGGGAAATAATCTCACGGCGTACAATAAATTATGGCATCAAAGACTATAATGCCTCAGTAACCGTGAGGAACTGTGAACAAGTGATTGCCATCTACCCAGGAAGCTTCGACCCCATAACCCTAGGTCATCTGGACATCATCGAGCGAGGTGGTCGGCTGTTCGAGCAGATCGTAGTAGTAGTGCTGATAAATCCCAATAAAACCCCCCTATTCTCGGTATCACAGCGCCTGGAGCAGATCCGCCTGGCGACCCAACATATGCCGAACATCACCGTTGACAGCTATAACGGACTGACAGTGGACTATGCGAGAATTCAGCAGGCCCAAGTCCTGCTGCGGGGTTTGCGGGTACTGTCAGACTTTGAAGGCGAACTCCAGATGGCCCACACGAATAAAACCCTCTCAACTCAAATCGAGACTGTTTTTCTAGCAACTAAGAACGAGTATAGCTTTTTAAGTAGTAGCTTAGTCAAAGAAATTGCCAAATTTGGCGGTCCCATAGATCATCTAGTTCCCCAGCATGTTGCAATAGATATTTACCAATGTTACGCGAACAAAACCCATCCCGGATCGAGCCGGAACAATCAGCACTCTCCCCTACCCTCCCAGGAGAGTCACCAGAAACTGGACTGGACTCCTACTCAGAAACAGCGCGAACCGGAGAGATAGATGTTCAGACAGAACTAGAAAAGTTGAAGGAACTGATTCTCGGCAGTTTCCACATTCCCTTTACCCGATACACGGTGGTAGATGAAGACCAACTGTTAGATTATATCGAGCTAGTGCAGTATAATCTGCCGAAAGCATTTGAGCTAGCAGCGAAAATCATCGAGCGTCGGGAGAAGATAATCGAAGAAGCCAAAGAATATGCCCAAGAATTTATTTTATCCGCCGAACAAAAAGCGGCAGAGATGTTGGATCGACATGAGTTAGTGCAGCAGGCGCAAATGCAGGCCATGAGGATCAGGCAACAGGTGCAACAGGAATGCGATATTGCCAAGGATCAGACGATCGCGGAGATAGACAGAATAGAAAATCTAGCGCAGCAGGAACTAGAGGAAATGCGGCGCAAGACAATATTGGAATGTGAAGCAATTCAGAGGGGAGCAGATGAGTACGCAGATGGAGTGTTGCTGGATATGGAGCAGCGGTTGAGCGAGATGTTGCGAGTGATCCGCAATGGCAGGCAGCAGTTGCATGTCGATCGCCCTTCCGATTTTTCTGAGGGTTTGTAGTGAGGACTACAAACCCTCAGTGGAAATATAATCAATTCAAAATTATCTCATTCAAAATTCTTGCATATAGGGTAAACCCATTGAGGACAAGGCTTTCATAATATCTGCCGTAGCGGCGCGACTTAGTCAGCGATCGGGTGACCAGTTAGTAATGAGCAATTAGCAATTTAGTGAGATGGTATCAGACAAATTCCGCCGCGATCTGCGCAAAGAAGCTTCATTATGGCAAGCTGAGGGACTGATCGATCGGGCAGTGTACGAACAGCTAGCAGAACGCTATCAATTCGACAGCCTGGAGTCAGTTGCTCGCAACCTCTTTGTGACCATATTATTAGGGTTGGGCGGTATTCTGATGGGTTTAGGAGCGCTCGCCTTTGTGGCAGCAAACTGGCCGGAATGGTCCCCAGGAATGAAGCTGATGCTGATGCTAGGTTTCTGTGTGGGGACGAATGGGGCGGGGTTTTATCTATGGCGCAGTCCCATGGAAAAACGGCAACGGTTAGGGTTAGGGGTCGAGCTGGGAATCACTTCCCAACCCTCCCATTCGGAACCGGACTTGCGACTTTCACCGCATCCGGCTACT
>JACOMV010000380.1 GCA_014324065.1 Hormoscilla sp. SP12CHS1
GGAGCCGGATGAGGTGAAAGTCTCACGTCCGGTTCTGAAGACGAGTCGGGGGGGTGACCCTCTGGCTTAGTTTAATAAGTATATCGCTCCGACCGTCCCCATTAAAGTCGCCGATGTACAAATTGGTCAACCCGCGCTTGAGGGGGAAACCCTTACCCACGGTGCTGGAGTCGGGAGACGATACCTCAATATTGAATTCATCTCTTGCCACTCTCTGGCCATCCAATACCGTTACCGTCACGTCAAAACTGCCCTCAGTAGTAGGAGTACCGCTGATTGCCCCACTAGTGGAGTTAATGGTTAAACCGTTTGGCAAACCCTTGGAGCTGTAGGTAATATTGCCGTTGATGTCGCCGAAGTTATCGCTTAATTCGAGGTTGAAGTTATTACCGGAAGTAGCATATACGTCAGGAATTTTAGTTTCCACATAGGAAGGGTTTGAGCCCACTGTGAGCATCAAATTGCTGAGGGAGCCAACTCAGAGGGGAGCGTACCGCTCAGGTCGTTGTAGGACAGGTCGAGCTCTGTCAAATTGCTGAGGGAGCCTAACTCAGAGGGGAGCGTACCGCTCAGGGAGTTGGAGTTCAGTAAGAGGTGTTGCAATTTGCTGAGGGAGCCTAACTCAGAGGGGAGCGTACCGCTCAGGCCGTTCCTGGACAGCCTGAGGATTTGCAATTTGCTGAGGGAGCCTAACTAAGAGGGGAGCGTACCGCTCAGGTCGTTGTTGTGCAGGAAGAGGGTTTCCAAATTGCTGAGGCATTGAGAGTCATTTCTTACTTCCTCAAAAAAAGTTACTCTAGTTCCCAGGGTCTCCCTGGGAATGCTCAGGGTCTCGCCGGCTCTTATGGCCAGCAATCAAGATATTTTATCCGCTGACTCGATCTTACACTCAAGTTGCCACCACCTCTAAAAAATTTTACGTCCCCGACAGCCATTTTTGGTAAATTTCTCCGCTTTGGGGTAAATCACAAGGCAATTTTGGCCAATTTGGGCGAATTTGGGTTTTGAGGTTCTATAGGTAGCAACTTAGGCTAAGGTAATGTGGCCAGCGAGGGAGGTGATGCCAAACCCACCCCGACCTCAAGCATACTCGATCTCATAAGTATCTTCCCGCAAGCCGGTGCCTGGGGAGAGAACGTCTCGCAGCAGGATCGGCAAATGCACGTCGCATCTCGTGCAGTATTCGGTGTTGTCCGGGATCTTATCTAGGTGGCAGTTGAGACAACGCATAGCTGTAGTGCAGGTTAGTAACCGGTTCTGTCGTTCACCATTATATTGTATGGAGTCTTTTCCGACAACCCGCCTTCCCAGTCTCCCTGCGAGTGGTCATCTTCACGATCTCTCCCAGTCGCTGGATACTTTTGAGCCGCATCCATCACTTGATGGTAAACTTCTGCTTGACTGTGCTGTGGGAGTGCAGGACGGTTTCGGACCGTCGCCCTGACATACAAATTGCTACTCTACCGCTTTCAAAATTACTATAGTTCCCACAACCGCATTACATGACTCCCAGATAAAAGAAACATACCATCGGGACTGAATGCTACACTGAACACAGTGTCTGTATGTCCCTGAAGTAGTCGAAGTTTTCTGCCACTCGCCACATCCCACAACCTCAGGGTTTTATCCCCACCCCCAGAGGCTACTGTCCTGCCATCTGGACTGAAGGCTACACTGTACACGTGGTCTGTATGTCTCTGAAGTAGTCGAAGTTTTCTGCCACTCGCCACATCCCACAACCGCACGGTTTTATCCCTACCCCCAGAGGCTACTGTCCTGTCATCTGGACTGAATGCTACACTGTACACGTGGTCTGTATGTCCCTGAAGTTGTCGAACTTCTCTGCCACTCGCCACATCCCACAACCGCACGGTTTTATCTTTACTCCCAGAGACAACCGTCCTGCCATCGGGACTGAATGCTACACTGTTCAAATAGTATGTATGTCCCTGAAGTTGTCGCAGTTCTCTGCCACTCGCCACATCCCACAACTGCAAGGTTCCATACTTACTCCCAGAGAAAACAGTCCTGCCATCGGGACTGAATGCTACACTGTTCACCTCGCCTGTATGTCCCTGAAGTTGTTGCAGTTTTCTGCGACTCACCACATCCCGCAACCGCACGGTATTATCCCAACTCCCAGAGACAACAGTCCTGTCATCGGGACTGAATGCTACACTGTACACATATTTTGTATGTCCCCGAAATTGTTGCAGTTCTCTGCCACTCACCATATCCCACAACCGCACGCTATCCGAAACCCCATAGGCAACAGTCCGGCCATCGTGACTGAAGGTTACACAGTTCACCCAGTATTTATGTCTCCGAAATTGTCGAAGTTGTCTGTCACCCGCTACATTCCACCACCGCACGGTATGATCCTCACCCCCAGAGACAACTATCCTGCCATTGGGACTGAATGCTACACTGTACACAGAGGCGGTATGTCCCTGAAGTTGTCGCAGTTCTCTGCCACTCGCCACATCCCACAACCGCACGGTTTTATCCCTACCCCCAGAGGCGATCGCCCAGCCATCGTGACTGAATGCTACACATTCCACCCAGCTTGTATGTCCCTGAAATTGTCGCAGGAAATTCCCTGTAGTTAAATCCCATAAATAGATATCTAGCCTGCTTGCTAAAGCCAGCAGCTTACCATCAGCACTGACAGCGCCGCAGCTTGCAGGACAGTCTATCTCCCACAGCGCCTCGCCAGTACTGAGATTAAATAATGCCGCGCCATCACTAGCACAGACTACTACTAACTCATCATTCAGAGGAATCACATTCACGATCATTCCGCGCCCCAGTCGCCGCATCATCCCCTGTGCTTTCAGTTCTGGCAAGACAAAATAGCCTTGCCATGTTCTTACATCCCTAGGCGAAGACACGGAGAGTGCAGACACCGCATCAGCCCACCATTGCCCCACGCTGCTAGGACGTTCTTCCTTCTCCAAAGGCAAGGCTTTCTTCACCAAACTCTGCCAGGGTTCTGCCAAAGAAGGTTCCCAGTTCGTCCGACTCAATGCTGGTTCAGGTAGCGTCCCGGCAATCATTTCATGCAGCATCATCCCCAGTTCAAAAATATCGCTTTCCGCCCCCACAGACTGTCTGGCAATTATTTCCGGTGGCGCATAGGTCTCGGTAAACGTACTCTGAGTGCGAGTCATACCCGTCTCTTGCTTCGCTGCTCCGAAGTCTATTAGAACCACCCGTCCTGCCTGAGTCAGCAAGATATTGTCCGGCTTCAGGTCCAAATGATAGACTCCCGCTTGGTGAGCAACTTCCAAAGCATCCACCAGGGGTTCCATAATTTCCGCCACTCTTGTCGGAGGCAAAAGCTTGCCAGGTTGGGCGTCTAAGACTTGCCGCAGAGTCTGGCCAGCTATTAATTCCATTACCAGATAAGCTGTGCCCCGTTCCGTGAATAAATTTTGCACCCGTACCAAGCTAGGATGGTTGAGTTGCGCCAAGATCAGCCCTTCCTGCAAGAACCGGTTTAACCAACGTTGGAATATATAGGCTTGGTTTTGGGGGACGGTAAGTTCCCCCGTAGAAATGTCGCGATGGGCAAGTTCTTGAGGGTAGTATTCCTTGATCGCAACCGGTTGTTCTAAGGTAATGTGGCGGGCGCGGTAGGTGATGCCAAACCCACCCCGACCTAAAGCATACTCGATCTCATAAGTATCTTCGCGCAAGCGGGTGCCTGGGGAGAGTACGTCTCGCAGCAGGGTCGGCAAATGCACGCCGCATTCCGTGCAGTATTCGGTGTTGGAGGGGATCTTATCTAGGTGGCAGTTGAGACAACGCATGGCTGTAGTGCAGGTTAGTAACCGGTTCTGTTCTTCGCCATTAT
>JACOMV010000381.1 GCA_014324065.1 Hormoscilla sp. SP12CHS1
TAAACCAATAATGGTGAAAGTCGGGTCTGGTTCCATTAGCCAGATAACTTTGGTTTCATGGGGGTTCAATTCCCCTCCCTCTAGGTACAGGGGTGACACCGGTTCTCAGTGCCATGGAGTAACATCACCTCGGTGCAGAGCGAGAACTGAAATGTAGGATAACTGGCAGCCTAAAGTTTCCCTTTGTGCATTCCCGACGAGTGGGACGGCCTTACCGCTATCTGTTTATCGGTGCAGCCGATCGGGCGAGGGGAAATGCTCCCCTGCAAGCTATACTCAAGATAAAATTCGTCGATGATGATGACTATCTGGCCCCCAATTGTATCGAGGAGTTTGCCAGGGCGATCTGCCTGCGTCCGGAAGCAGTAATTGCCTCTTGCCAAGGGGTGCAAGTGGACAGCAATGAAGTCGAACTGAGTCGCACTCGCCAAACCGGACCGGGGAAAGCTTTCTACATTCACCAGAAAGACATTCATTATGGAATGCTGCTAGAATTAGTGCCAAAGGGCACTCCTATCCAGGTAGCTTGTCAGCGGGATGCCTTTTTGAAATCCGGGGGTTGGGATTCCAGTCTAGATGCCAACTGTGACGATATCGACTCCTGGATCGAAATTGCCCAGTTCGGCGATGCCATTTTTCTGAATCAATGCCTTGCCTACCGCACAGTTTGGCCTGGCGCTTATAACCAAAAGTTCTCTTTGCAAAAGCGTGTAGAGACAAATATCTTGATGAAAGAAAAAATCCACGCCTTAGTTAATGAAAAGCACCGGGAAGATATTCCAGAGATGCAAGATATCCGAGATTATCTCAAGCTACATTGGAGTCTTGTCGCAGCCAAGCAAAAGCAGTTAAAAAATGCTCTGCAAATGGCATTCACCGCTGCCTTTTCACCGACTGCCTGGAAGCTACTGATAGCTGCGGCAAGATCCCGTAAGCAGCAAAGCGAAAATGATAATCTGCCTAAACTGGAGTTGATTAGCTGTTAGTTGTTAGTTGTTAGTTTACTACTGACCACTGACCACTGACCAGATCAATATGATTAATTTTTCATCAGTGGCGAATGAGGTGGTTTCGAGGAAGTGGCTGCTTTTGCTCCGTTTGACTTGCTACTAAAACCGCCTTCACCCTTGAGGGTTACCATTGAACTCTTACCTACAAAACTGACATGCTCCCATCTCCATCTCTGGAAGAAATAGTCGATCGCTGGCAGCAGGCTATTAATCTTCTCAAACAGGTGTCAGATAACCATCCTCAATATGAAGAAGTTAGGGATAAAAAAATTCCAGAATATATGGAAAATCTTAACCGAGTAGAGTCACAGGTACCAAAAGCTAGTCAAAATTGAGCGTATTAATAGTTTTGAGGATTAAGGTAAATGAATTTGTTTAGCAAAAAAGCGACAATATTGATCGGTGCCGCAGTTATATATTTTCAGTCCCAGATAGCTGCTGGAAAAATGCCAGAAGCTGCTGCACAGCGATCAGCAAACCCAGCATCACATCTAGTGGCCACTGGGGAAACTGAAGTGATGGAGGTGGCAAAGAAAATCACAGTTCATATTAAAAGATACAGTTTAAGTCCTCAACCAGTTTTTGCAGGTTCGGGAGTAATTATTGCTCGCTCAGATAAAACTTATTATGTTCTGACAGCTAAGCATGTCGTGGAGCTAGAGGATTTATATGAAGTAATAACCCCTGACGGAAAGCGTCATAGAGTGGAGTATAGTAAGATTACAAAAGTTGCCGGAACCTTGGATTTAGCCGTGTTGCAATTTACTAGCAACAGTGACGATGAATATGAGATTGCAAGGCTGGGCAACTCCGATCGATTGTCTCCTGACACTCCTGTTTACCTCTCGGGTTGGACGAAATCAGAACAAAAATATAAGTTTACATCGGGAGAAATCATGGAAATTAGAAAGGATGGTACAGAGGAAAAAGAACGACAACGACTAGCAAGAGAAGGTTATAGTTTGATTTATAGCAACAACGCTGAGAATGGCATGAGCGGCGGACCTTTACTTAACAAAGATCGGTGCTTGATGGGAACTCACGGAATTCGTCGAGTAATCCAAGGATGGAAAAATGAAGAAGGAAATAGAAACAGATATTTAGGGATTCCCATAAACAATTTTGTCAACAACCTTCCACAAACAATAAAATGGAGGAGCTTACAAAGGAATAGTTGTCCATAAACCATGAGATAGTGGTAAATGTATAGCAAGCATAGATAAAGTGAAGGGAACATCTCAATAAAAGCTATTCGTAGGTTGGGCAAATCTTAGGAAACCCAACCTGTTCAACATTAACAGCAGCGTTCGGTTGGGTTTTGTCTCAACCAAACCTACAACAGAGACAATGTTTTTAGTCGGTTGAACCCTCGGCGGACTAACAACGAAGTGAAAGAACTTAAAGTTTGATTTTTATTGGTGTTATCCGACAGTTTCCTAACTGTTTCGCTCTCAAAGATAGAGCGCCAAAAGGCAGATTTGATAAATTGGCATTTTTAGATTATAACGAAAGGTATGGGTGGAAAACAGTGCCTATATGTGGTTAAACACCGGTGAAACCATCCCCTATCCACCAAAATAACTGTGGCGATCGGGGGGCGTGAGCGTGGGTGCTTCCAAACCGGGTTTCTCTCATTAAATCTCGGGTTGGGATGCTAAAATTGTCACTATCATACCATTTTAAAGATATGATCGAGTTGAACAGGCACTTCTAACAAGGAGGCAGGCTTCTCATAAGACCGTTCCCAGGTTCTACCTGGGAACGAGAGGGTGGCAGTTTTTTCTCGATCGCAAGGTAAAATAAATTGGTATAACCCAGTTTAGTTGGGGCGCTCGTCTCTATTATAATTATAATAGAAGAGAAATGTCGGAGATGACATAGGAGATAGAACATGACATCAGAAATTCGCGAACAAGAGGTAATCATTCGGACCGAACGGGGACTGACGATCGCGGGCACTCGGATCACCATATACGATGTGATATATTATCTCAAAGCTGAGTATCCACGTAAGTACATTCGCGATGCTTACTGCTTGACAGACGAGCAGATCGATGGCGCTCTTTCTTATATTGAAACCCATCGAGAAGCAGTAGAAGTAGAATATCAAGAAATTATGCGTCAAGCAGAAGAGACTCGACAATACTGGGAGGAATATAACCGGGAGCGTTTTGCTCGGATTGCTGCGGCACCTCCCCGTCCTGGGTCCGAAGCTCTTCGACTCAAGATTATGGAACGGAGAATGCGGCGGGAAGCAAAAAAGAAGAAATGATTGTTCTAATTGACTACAATTTGAATCGGAAAGGGCTCATACTTTCTGGGAGCATTACTTCTGGAGGATGGTTAGACATCGTTACGATTCGGTTAGTGACTTTCGCAGATGTTGGACTATCAGCAGACAGCGACGATCGGATCGTTTGGCGGTTTGTTCAAGCTAATCAGATGCTTTTGCTCACGGCCAACCGCAATGCTAAGGGTGAAGACTCACTGGAACGGGTGATGCGCGAAGAAAATACGCCAACATCATTACCCATTATCACGATTGGCGATTCAGTCGAGTGTCGGAATATGAGTACCGAGAATCTTGTGCAGAAAGACTTGCAGAAATTGTCTTTGATCTTCAGAATTATCTGGGAGCAGGTCGGTTGTTTATTCCGTGATGGGGCGGTGTAGGGGCGATCCTTCAGTGCTCAGAAACCGGGTTTCTCTGATTAAATCTCGGGTGGAGATGCCTTACTTGTCCCAGAAACCCGGTTTCTTGCTGCCATGGGGCGATCGCCTCTATTATAATTATAATAGAAGAGAAATGTCGGAGATAACATAGGGGAGAGAAGATGACATCAGA
>JACOMV010000382.1 GCA_014324065.1 Hormoscilla sp. SP12CHS1
CGCAGCGCTAGGATTTGAATTGAAAATAATTCTCTTTATCATCGCTTTTTGTATTCAATTTTTATAGGTCGCAACTTAATTTAAATAGGATAATCATGTAGGTGAATAGCTAGGAGGACATTATGACTCAGGTATCTGACAAGCGTAAACCGCGTCGAGGCAGGATTTTCCCAGAATATACTATTCCACCGGAAGAACTGGCCAGACGGTCTTCTGAACGAGAAGCCCGTTACCAGCGGTGTCGCACTGTTTTCGATCGCCTCCAGCCGGAATTGATAGCCGACCATTACAATTGGTTGATGATTATTGAACCCAATAGTGGTGACTATTTTATCGATCCAGAGGAAAAGGTGGCGATGGAAAAAGCTCGCCAGAAGTACCCTTCTGGTAAACTTGTAATTTTCAAGATTAATGAAACAGGAGCTTGCGGCAAAATATGATTTCAGGGAGATTTGGCGATATCGGCGACGTCTTTTTGAAATGGAATTAATTGCCGCTAATGGAGAAAGGTTTCCGGTCGTTACTGGATACTGGTTTCACTACTGGATGGCTGGCGATTAACTCCCAAGATATCGAGGCATTGGAGTGGCCTATTATTGAATTTGAGCGAGTGATGAAAACAGCCAGAGGAGAGGAATCTTTCGATATCTATGAAGGAAAATTGCTACTGGATGGACAAGAGTTCCTAATTGAAGTGGTAGCTGGGCCAGAAATTACTGAAAATATCCTGGGTTTGCAGTGGCTGAGAACCCACCGTCTCTTAGCAGATTTCCCATCGGGAGTGCTGACCCTGGGGTAAATTCGATCGGGACTTGCTGGCCGTTCGCTTGCAAGAATTCTTCACTGTCTTAACCAATATCCGATTTGGGCCGCTCGATCTTCCCCATCTCATCTGAGCTGAAAGTATTGCTGGGACTGGCTTACAGAACTTCCAGCCCGGACTAGAGGGCTTCTGACCTTTAGATCGCTGAAAGCCTTAACAGACAATAGTTCTTCAAAGAACTTCGCACTGTCTAGTAACTTACACTTTATTCTTTTACATCTTTAATATTCTCTGAAATTCCTCCAGAGTAAGTATTGGTTTTCTCCGGTGAATCATACGATGACAGTTTGAGCAAAGAACCGTAAAGTCTTGCATTGGATCTAATTTAATCTTGTCCTTACTTAAACTTGATATCGGGATAGTGTGATGTGCTTCGATAAAATCCCTACCTATTTCTCCATATCGAACTTCAAAGTTGAAACCGCAAGCTTTGCATGTGTAACCCTGCAGCTGCTTCACTCTCTTAGATAAACTCGGATTTCTTTCAACTACTTTGTGTATTCTATACTTTAATTAGCCTACCTTTTCCATCTAATCTGCCGCCGTCTCCGAAGGAAACCTTGCCCACAATGTACGATCTACCGATAGCGCTGCGCTGGGGGCGCAGCCATGTGAGCATGTAGATGAACCTGGATTACCGTTTCACTTTCATCAGTTGTGCTTGCTGCGAGAAACATTTAAACCTCGTAACTGGAATAGCTATCGGGTCTTCAATGCTTGCGATCTCTATCTGTACTATGATTTCACCCATCCGCGCTGGTACAAACGTCTGGTTCGGAGTAGTAGGAGTTTCTCGGGCTATATGATGGTCACGATCTGCGTTTGAGTTATGTTATTTGGCAAGAGCAAATCAGTTGTCGTAGTTGAAATATTATCGCCAGGTACAGAAGATGAAGATTTAGGTTCGGGACCGATCGCGCCGGTAAATCCGCTGACCAAGTGACAAGTATACGAGCATATTTTGCCCGTTCCTTACTACTTTGTCTTTAAGCATTACACAGGCGATCTTCAAGCATTTAATCTGCTAGGCGATCGCTACGAACATATAGCACAGGAGGGTGGCGATCGCTAGGGTTAATTCTCTGTTTATGGCCAGGTTTATATCAAGGGATAGATAGACTGTGGTTGCGGTGGATGACCCTTAAAGAAAATTTAATTCTTCTGCCTGCCAAGTAATAGAAGCGAGCTGCTGCGGAACAGGAAGCAGAACGACTGAAGGCGCTACTGCGCGATCTGAGGGTCCAGATCGTAAATAATGGTGAGAAAATAAGCGATCGCTCCTTTTTTTTCACGGGCGATCGCCTCTTTCTGTTGCGGCTCTCTTTTCAATAGTGTTAACATATCATAACGGAAGATATTGGACGCGGTTGGCACAATCTTCCGGATCGGATGCTTTAGCTATCAGTTCTAAGTCGCGGACACAATCACCAATGGAAACATGCTTTTGACGAGCATAGATGACGCCTGCAAAATTTATCCCCTCCGCTTGGCGACGATAGGCTTCAATGGGTAAATCCTCGTCTTGTGAAAACATGACCCGCCCCAGTTCAGTAGCACGGTCAAGTAAAATTGGATCTTGATAACCACTACGACCGTCTTCTTGAACAGTTAGGACATCCACGCCCCGCCGACGCAAACCAGTGGCAATGCTTATAGGCACTTGTTCATCCATGTACAGGGTTATAGTCATTCCAATAGTCCCTGCGCTTTCAATTTTTTAACGATCGGGGATTCTCCCGCTTCTCGGCGAGCTTGCTCTGCCCACCGGTCGATTCGCTCTATTTCAGCATCAATTTCCTCTTGATTATCCCAATAGTACGCCAATGCCGAATAGATTTTGCTCCTGGAAACATGAGGATAGTTGGCGTGCAATTCTTCCGGACTCCAACCGTAAGCTTTCACTGATGTCACCAATTCTACTACTTTCATGGTCGTGCCAGCGATGTACGGCACCTGGCGATCGTCTAATTGGATATGTTTGTACAGTACCATTATTCTTATCCTTGATTGCGACTAATTGTCAATGGCTAATTTTCATTCTCTATTTTAATTCTCAATCTTCAGATACTCCTTTGCCCGTAGTTTTTTCACAAGAGGAGATTCTCCTGCTTCTCGGCGAAGTTTTTCGACATACTGGAATCTTCGTTCCATATCTGCATCAAGTTCTTCTTTACGATCCCAATAGTACGCCAATGCCGAATGGATTTTACTCCTGGAAACATGAAGATAGTTAGCGTAGCGTGTGCAATTCTTCCGGACTCCAACCGTAAGCTTTCACTGATGTTACCAATTCTACCACTTTCATGGTAGTGCCAGCGATGTACGGCACCTGGCGATCGATATGTTTGTACTCACTGCTTGCTAGTATCATTATTCTTACCTCGATCGGGCTAATTTTCATTCTCAATTTTAATCCAGAGAATGACCTGTTGTTTTTTCAATATATTCCAGCACCTTTTCATAAGCATCTTTGTTGCTGCGGGGATGGAGGACGATCTCGTGTCCGAGAGCGCCCACCCTGTGGGCGTCTCTGGACACGATCTGGCTTTTGCTATCAGGCAACCAAAATGTCAGCTTTTTACTATTCTGTTCCCAGGAAAAAGCACTTATGCGGTTAATATCTATCACATATTCTTCTCGATCGTAACTGAATTTTATCCAATTAGTTCCTAAGGAGTAACCACCTATCTGTCTGATGTACTCCTGCACTTTATAATAGCTTTCCGGGTTGCCTTTGGGATTGATGATAATCGGAATACCGCTATCAGGCAACCAAAACGTTATCTTGCCGTTCGGCGCACTAGAAAAGGCACCGATGCGATCAAGATCGATCGCGTAAATATCTCTGTTATCGATTATTTTGACCCAAGATACCACAGTTCCACTGCTCATTACTGTTGGCCTAGATCATACTGCCTCTGGCGAGACTAAGGGATGAGGATTTAATAACTTATCAAAGTTTACCTGGCTGTGGCTTGGCGGTGTAGTTCCATTGAGGCAGAACCT
>JACOMV010000383.1 GCA_014324065.1 Hormoscilla sp. SP12CHS1
AAATCTGTTCTACTGAACTGGCGATCGGGCATATACACAGTTTCATTTTTTTGTCAACCCCCTCTACTGGACCGACGCTTTAGGACCGGACCAGTCGTCGGATCCCCCCAAACCCCCCTTAAAAAGCTTACCATTACTCACTCACATAATTCTTGACAATCTTGAAAGCCTTATGGGGCAATGGTTTCGAGGTCTGACGACCTCTTCAGGCTTGACTTTTGCCACAATTTATGCTGCCTACTAGATACCCCCCTCTCCCTGCTCCCTGCTCCCTGCTCTTTGAGAAATGTTAAGAAATATGTGAGTAAGGCATAGCTTAAAAAGGGGGACGCACCGGTTGCCCCCCCTTTCGGAAGGGGGGGGTTGGGGGGCACCGGGCTACACGCTGCACTTTAGTGCTGACTACGAACGGAGAGAAACCCTATTCCAGCGAAAATGTGACAGCAGAGGATCTGACTTTTGCTGGCAAACAAAATCGGCAATTAAGTTCGCGGTCGCGGGTGCGAGAAGAATGCCATTGCGGTAATGACCGACTGCAAGGGTTAAATTTTGCCAAGGACTGGGACCGAGAATTGGCAATTCATCTGGAGTTGCAGGTCGATATCCCCACCAAAACTCTTGGATCGGAAAATATTTGAGCACTGGAAAAAGACGAATTGCCCGCCCTAGCAATGCTTGCATTCCCTCTGGGGTATTGTGGGGACTGAAGCCTACATCCTCGGCAGTCGCACCAATTACAATCAAACCATCCCGGCGGGGCACGATATAAGTATTGGGACCAAATAACACTCGTTGTAGGGGCAGTTCCTGGTATGATTCTGGCACTCGTACCGAGAAAAGTTGCCCCTTTTTAGGATAGACGGGCACGGATAATAACTGACCCGACCAGGCACCCGTTGCGAGGATGTAGTGAGACCCACGCAGTTCTCCCCTGTTGGTCTGGAGACTGATAACTTGTCCTTGCTGCTGCTGGATTTCTTTTACTTCTATCCCCTCGCGTACTTCCACCCCTAATTCTTGGGCCGCCACTTGCAGCACTTTTGCTAAAGCCCTGCGATTATCAACCTGGGCATCCTTAGGAAACCACCAACCTCCCACCACATCTGCACCCAAACCATCCTGATATTGATGAATCTCCTTTTTATCTAGCCATTCGGCATCCGATGTAGGGGTAATGTCATCGGGAATCTCGTAGACTGGGGCGAGAATGCCGCAGGACCAGTAGCCCGTGTCTAAGCCAGTAATTGCTGTTAACTTGTTAGTCCAGTCGGGATACATAGCGCGACTGCGCAAACAGAGGTCAAGCATGGGACCAGGAGAAATGCCTTCACCTTGGGCCGCAAGCATGCCCGCAGCAACATGGGCGGCAGCTTCGGTGAAGTTGCGACTTAAGACTAGTACCTCGCGCATCCCACGCAATTTTAACTCGATCGCGATCGCGAGACCGATCCAGCCACCGCCGATAATTAGGATGTCAGTAGATGAACTCATTGTTACTCAGCTTGCCAGGATACAATTAGCCATTAGCCATTATCTATTCTTAACTCGTGTCCGAACAACAGAAACCGAAACGTTCTCTAGTTTCCATTGCCAGCATTGTGGCTGCTGCCACCCTGATTAGTAAAATCTTTGGGTTGGTACGCCAGCAAGCGATCGCGGCTGCTTTTGGCGTCGGTCCCGCCGTAGATGCCTACACCTACGCTTATGTTATCCCTGGCTTTCTGTTAGTGTTGCTAGGAGGCATCAATGGACCCTTCCACAGCGCGATCGTCAGCGCCTTAGCCAAGCGCAAGCCTGTAGAAGCTGCCCCCCTGGTAGAAACCATCACTACCTTAGTTAGCTGCATTTTACTGCCCGTTACCATTGCTTTGATCTTCTTTGCCCATCCGGCCATCGATCTGGTGGCACCAGGCTTAACTGAGACCCCAGAAGGGATGGAAATTCGGGCGATCGCGATCCAGCAATTCCGGATCATGGCATCGCTGGCCCTACTTGCGGGTTTAATTGGCCTGGGTTTTGGCACTCTCACTGCCGCAGATCGATATTGGCTGCCCTCCATCAGTCCCTTATTTTCCAGTGTAGCATTAATTGCAGGCTTAGGGATCTTAGCCCTGCACCTGGGGGAGAAAATTATCCAGCCTGAATATGCCCTACTAGGGGGAGTTGTCTTAGCCTGGTCTACTCTGGCAGGTGCTATCTTACAATGGTTAATGCAGCTTATTACCCAATGGAGATCGGGCTTAGGCAGCTTACGTCCCAGGTTTAATTTTCGCCAGCCTGGGGTCACCGAAGTGCTCAAGGTCATGGGGCCAGCCATCTTTTCCTCTGGCATGATGCAGATTAATGTCTGGACCGATTTATTCTTTGCTTCTTTCATTCCCCAAACTGCTGCTGGCTTAGCTTATGCTGGTTTATTAGTGCAAACGCCCTTGGGAATTCTTTCCAATACGATCTTGGTGCCATTGTTACCAATGTTATCACGGTTAGCAGACCCCAATGACTGGCCAGAACTGAAATTGAGAATTCGTCAAGGGTTGATCGTCACAGCTTTAACTACCTTGCCCCTGGGGGCGATGACGATCGTCCTGGCAGTCCCGATCGTGAGGGTAGTATACGAACGCGGTGCCTTCGATCGGGGTGCTTCCCAATTTGTCGCACCGATGCTGATGGCTTACGGCCTAGGGCTGTTTGTCTATTTAGGGCGTGACGTTTTAGTGAGAGTGTTTTATGCCTTGGGTGACGGACAGACGCCCTTTAGAGTCAGTGTAATTAATATAGCATTGAATGTCCTGCTAGATTATCTGCTGATTAATAGCTTCGGGGCACCCGGTTTAGTCCTCGCCACCGTCGGCGTGAATGTGATTTCCATGGTAGCCATGTTATGGTTACTACATCGCAAGCTGCATGGTTTGCCCTTATTGAAATGGAGTTTGCCGATCGCCTCTTTGATCGTCGGCAGCATATTAGCTGGTATTGCCAGCCACGCCACTGCTCAACATTGGGAGCAATTTTTCGGGACAGAAGGCTTGGTAACCCAAATTCTGGAACTGATAATATCAGCAACTGTCGGTTTAGGGGTATTTTTCCTATTTGCCACCCAGTTAAAATTACCAGAAGTTGACATGTTTATGTCCCGCCTGCGGCAGAAATTGCATTCGTAGGGTGGGCACCGCCCACCCTTCGTGGGTGTGGTATTTTTTTTCCAACTGGTGCAAGACCACACCCGCAGTCAATTGCTAATGGCTAATCGCAATAATCATTAGCCATTATAATTAGCTACATTTGGCGCTGAAATTCTTCGAGTAGATCCATGAGATTCATTTGTGCCTGCATGGGAATGAGTTCAGCTAGAGGGATTTCCCGTTTGCCGCCGCCTAGCTTAACAGGAATATTTTGCAGGATTTGTAGCAGCTGGCCTTCTTGTAGATTATTATCGGCAAGCATGGGATAGAATTGCTCTGCCAGGACGGTATGCAAATGGGCATCATTTAAGTAGAGATGCCATTTAGCGATGTCTATGTAGACTTTGTCGCCAATTTCGGCGGCAAGCGATTCAATTGCTTCTGTCGTGTTCCAGTTAGCCATAATAGCGATCTAGTATGATATCCTAATTATAGGAGCAAATCCGCAAATCCGCCCCTTATCCCAATGTAGCACAGGACTGCCAGTTTGTAGTAAGGACTTTAGTCCTTCTAAGGATTATACTACCAAGGAGAAGATATGGCAATGGTAACCTCGACAATTGTCTCAAAAGAATCAGAAGTCATCACGCTAGATGACTATATGCGCAACCCCCCAGATATGGAGTGGGTGGATG
>JACOMV010000384.1 GCA_014324065.1 Hormoscilla sp. SP12CHS1
TGAGTGAATCTGGTCTGAATTGAGTGTAGCCCCAGTTTATCACAAAAGCGTTACACTTATTTACTGAACAAGCTGTATCTAGCCATACCCGAATCAGCCTATGAAGCGCTATTTGGAGAAATATTAATTCAAGATCTGTGGCTATCCGGAGACGATTACAGGCTATTGATGTAGAAGAAGTGGCGGTGTGTTCTATTGTGAAAGCTGAGTTATTCTACGGAGCGATGAGAAGCAATAATCCCGAGCAAACTCTAGCAAGACAGGAAAAGTTTCTACGAGTTTTTGAGCCCGAACAAAGCAGAAGCCACAGAATATCTATCACAGCAACATCCGATCATAGCTTTACTCTGCTATTCTTTCACTTTTTTTTAGATGCTTTTGTCAATTTCTAGACATTTTTTTGAGTTGGCGTTGCACAATCACGGGATTATAGGTCTCTTTGCATAAGTCTTAAACGTATACTATAAGCCACTTTTATTTATGTGCAAACAATGGCATCATCCCCAAAATGTGCAACGCCCTTGAGTTATAAGCAACTTAGGTCATTATTAATGGACCGACGCTCTAGAGAGTCGGTCGAGTAGAAGCGATGTTTTATTAATGGACCGACAGTCTATGTCAGCAGATAACAATACTTTTAGCGGTCAGTTTTGAGCGGTCAGCTTCAGGATTGAAGGCTGATAGCAGTAGGCGATGAGCGCCGCCCAAAGTTATGTCAGTGATGAGTATAACCACCTACAACTGACCCCCCACAACTGACCTCCCACAACTGACAACTAACATTAAAGAGAACTTTCCAGGGCGGCGGCCACCACCCGATGGTCTTCATCTTTCATCATATAGCTAATAGCAGACTTAGCTTGAGGGTGGTCAAATTTTCTCAGGGCCCGGGCAACTCTAGCCCTAATGCGCCATTCCGATTTTTCCGGAACGGTAGAACTCACCAGGGGCAGGACTTGCTGCAATGCCTCAGCTTGCTTATTCCCGCTAGCTAGCACGCCAAATCCATCAATTGCTGCTTCTCGGACCGTGAGGTCTTCCCCTGCCAGACCGCAAACGCAGACATCTAATAGTTCTTCGGGGCAGGGCATTTCGCACAAGGCGGCCATAATGCTGCGCCGCACCAACCAGTGGTCGTCCTGGTGAAATGCCAGCACCAGATGAGATGCGGCTATTTTCCCAAACATGGACAGAGAGTTGGCAGCTTCCGCCCGCACATTCGGGTCTCGATCGCACTTCATCAACTCCAGCAAAGCGGTAAAAGACTCCGGTGTCTGCTGGCGCCCCAGTCCCATTGCCACAAAGGAACGCACCAGAAACTCTGGATCCTGCAGTTTGCTCCGCAGCAGGGGGACTGCTTGCTTGGGGTTGTAGCCTCTCAGTTGAGCGATCGCCTTGAGGCGATCGTTGGAATCGGAACTAGATAGAGCTGCTTCGATTTGATATATATTCATAGCAATATGGTGTTTTTGCTGGATTTTTCTTAATACTGTAGCAATCGGGGACAGTATTTGGGAACATGGTATCAGGCTACCCTCGAAAAAGCGAAGATTATGTCCGAAACTACCCTTACACCGGCATCTGCCGAAGAAATTGCGGAAGTGATTGCCGAGTTGGAGCAATATCGCCAGCGAATTATCGACGATTCTCTGGAAACGGCTAAAGGAGTGAAACTACCCAAGAAACTGGTAATGGCCCAGCTGGAGAAACACCCGGAAATTGCCAAAATTGATGCGGCTTTGAAGAGGCTTCGGTCCCAGCAAGGGGCCACCTGATAGGGCCCTCCTGTTCTCAGTGAAAGGGAAAAAGTCCCACTGAGCCTCCATCGCCGGATTGATTTTCCTTTCGCTCCATCTCGTCGGCGATTATGCAATTATTGTCAAATAGCCCAATAATAGTAGCAGATCGTGGAAACCGAAGCACTGACGCCAGCGGCAACGGACAGCTTGCTAGCACAGATTAACGCCGAACTGGCCGCAGGAACCTTTGACAGCAGCGACTCCCAGCTACTGCAACGCCTGGTAGCGGCCTTAGCAGACCATCGGGGCATGGTCAGATTTGGCTTTGTCGAAGCATTTGGGAAAATTGGCTCGCCCATCGTCCCCTTCTTACTAGACTCTCTGGCCAATCACCCCAACCCTGTAGTACGGCGTTCTTGTGGCAAGAGTTTGGCGAAAATTGGCGACCCGCAAGCAGTTCCTATTCTCATTCAAGCTTTACTCTATGATTCCGATACTGTTGCTCGCAGTTCGGCAGCAGGTGCTTTAGCAAAAATGGGTCCGGAAGCGGTGCAGGCCCTGCTGGATGTTTTAGCTGGAGATTACCCGGAAACGGCAAAAGGTCACGCTTGCTGGGCGATCGCCTTTATTGGACCATCCGCCCGGGACTCACTGTATGGGGCGATCGACTCGGACTCTGCTGATGTCAGAACTGCCGTAGTCGGCGCGATCGCCAATATCGTGCAAGCCGAGGCGGACGATCGGGCCTTAAAACTTTTGCTGGCAGCATTAACTGACTCTTCAGAACAGGTACGTGCCGAAGCTGCCATCGCTTTGGGAAACCTCGGGCATCGACCGGCGGTAACACCACTTATTAACTTACTCGCAGATGAGAGTAGTGAAGTCAGGAAAGCCGCAGCTTTGGCCTTGGGCAAAATCGGTGATGTCGCAGCCATTGTACCTCTGCAAGCCAAAATCGGTACTAGCGTCCAGTCAGAAAGCCAAGTTTTAGCTGTCGCAATTGCTCAGATAGATAGGAAGAACTCCGATGACGGCTGAATTGTCCGAACAGGTTAAACAACTCATAGCTAAAGCCAAAATTGTTAGCTTTGATAGTTGGCAAGCAACTCATCCCCAAGCAGTCAGAGAAATATTTCAACAGGCAGATGACGAAGGTCGATATCTCACCGATGGCGACAGCGAACAGATTAAAACTCAACTGCCAGAAAAAGCGACTTTGGTAAAGATATCTCAGTGGAATGATTTTTTGTTATAATTGAAGAGCAATCCAGTAGGATAAGAGAGCGTGAGTGAGAGACTAGACAGAATTGAAGCAATCCTAGAGGGGATGGCAGTTCAAATGCAAGTTGATCGCCAAGAGATAGCAGAGTTAAGGAATACCACTACAGCTCTGGTCCAAACAGTAGAGATATTTCAGCGCAACTTTGAGGTCATTCAGCGCAAATTTGATGCAAATGAACGCAAATTTGATCGAATGATGACTTAGATCACAGGTCTGCAAGTCGAAAACCGTCGGATTTTAGAATGTCTGATGTATTTTTGTAAAAATCAACTCCAAAAGAGCTTGACAATGCCAGAATTTAGGTTATGATAAAAATATGGCGTTGCTCGACTGGGAATAAGCGAATTTCCTGTGGAGATGCAAGCTAGCTGTGATAAAAGAACATAGAAGCACGGGAAAAACCAAATGGCAAAGCGCGGCAAAAAGCAAAAACAAAAAGTGGGTAGGAGAGCAAAGCAAGTTAACTCTAAATATGGAGATTCTAAATTAATTTATGAGGCAGTTGTCCATTACCAAACAGGAAAGGTAAGAGAAGCAGAACAGATATGTTTTGACATACTCGGGCAGGAACCTAACCATGCAGATGCGCTTCACATACTAGGGGATATCGCCTGCGCTCGGGGCCAGTACGATCGGGCCTTCGGATTATACGAGCAGTCCCTAGCCTCAAAGGGCAAAAATAGTTATAAATCACATAATACAGCTTGTTCAGGAAACAAGTAGAACATTTTTGTGCTAAACTAGAGCTATACTCAATGCAGACCCAATTCAGCT
>JACOMV010000385.1 GCA_014324065.1 Hormoscilla sp. SP12CHS1
TAATATAGTCTATTCTAGAACATTTATGACTATTTCAATTGACCATTCACAATTTTCAATTTTCAACCCTTATCATCCCTTAGTTGTGCAACGCCAAGGATAAACTGTTAATTGCAAATTGTCAATTGCAAATTGTCAATTTGCCTCCTTTATACTTCATCCTTTAGCAATCCTATAATCTGTTGTGCATTTAGGGAATTGCGCAAAAATAGAGTACCAGCCACTGGCCCCCACGCGATCGCCCCATTTTGAATTTATTATTATCGTCAACACAAAAGAAACCTGTTACATTCTCAAGCGCTCCGATGGTCACTGCGACATTGTCCCGATGCTCCCAGACTCCACCTTACGCTCATTGGAAAAACAGGAGCAGATCGCCTCTTGGGGGCCTTTTTCTTCCCCACAAGAGGCGATCGCCAAGCGAGTCGGACTGATTCGATCTGGTAAATGTCAACCTATCTGATTACATTAAAAACCAATTGATTGAGCGCGATTTTCTCGCCCTTTGGCAATTTCCTGATTTAAAACTTTCAATGCTATAGCATATTGGGGGTCTGCCTTGGTGCCAATTTTAGTCATATCTCGTCTCAATTGTTGCTTCTGCTCGTCTGTCAGGGCAATCTCCACATCCGGCGCTATGCCCAACTTATTGATATCCCGGCCACTGGGGGTAAGATACTTCGCGATCGTCACTGCCAGACCGGAACCATCTTCCAAAGGCCGCACTGATTGCACCAAACCTTTGCCGAAAGTTTTGGTTCCGACGATCAGGGCACGTTGATTGTCCTGCAATGCTCCTGAGAGGATCTCACTCGCACTCGCTGAACCGCCATCCACTAGCACCACCAGAGGTTTATCCGTCAGAGCGCGTCTCTTCGCCCACTGCGCATCACTTTCTCCCTTGCGGTTAACCGTTGAGACTATTCTACCATTTTCCAGCCACATCCGGGCAATTTCCACCGATGCGTAAAGTAAGCCACCGGGGTTTGAACGCAGATCCAAGATATAGCCAGATACATTCTGTGCTTCTAAATCTGCGACCGCATCTCGCATTTCCCTCGCCGCTGGGTTGCTAAACTGCTTCAAGCGAATGTAACCGATTCCCTGCTCATTTGCTTCTGGCTTATAGCTGTAGCTTACTGGATGAATCTCAATTCGTTCCCGCTGGATCGGAAAATCTATTTCCTCCTCTCCTCGGAGGATAGTCAGGGTCACGGATGATCCCACTGGCCCCCGGATTAACTTCACCGCATCATTGACATTCATGCCCTCGGTACTCTTGCCATCAATTTTGATGATGAAGTCCTTGGCAATAATACCCGCCTTAAAAGCTGGCGTGTCTTCGATCGGAGATACCACCACCAGCTTTTTAGTTTCTTCATCTTGTGACAGCTGAATCCCCACACCCGTCAGTTCCCCGGAAGTATCAATTTGCATATTCTTGAACTCTTCGGGATCCATAAACCTGGTATAAGGGTCATTCAGCTGCTCTAGCATTTCCCGGATCGCCTTATATGCTTCTTCCTGGGTCGTGTAATTGCGATCCAGGTACTCGGTCCGCACCGAGATCCAATCGACCCGATTAAATGTGCCATCGACATAGTTACGGTCAATTATCTGCCACACTTCATCTACGAGTTCTTTCGGGCTGTCCTGAAAGAATGCTTGACAGCGCAGATGAATACCTGCACTGGCAACGGCTACTGCTGTTAGCATCACTGCCGTTGCACCTACAACGAGTCCTCGTGTTGTCTTTGTCATAAGTTTAAGAGAACCTGATATACTTTAGGGGGATTTAATCCCCATTTAAAACTGGCGATTTTTGCTCTCCTTAATTGGGCTGGCGGTCGTTGCTGCTGCTTTCCGGTTCGGTGAATAATTTTTCCCTACTACAAGTATTCCTATTCGGCAATTGAGAGGTCATTTGTCTAGCACGAGTTTGAGATTTTTTCCTATTTTTCACCGCCAATTGCCGATAGGAGTCCCTCGCCTGTCATGTCTGGGAGTGGATGTCTAAGTCCGATCTTTTTTAAGGATCCATCCAGCGACCGTCTGCCTTAATGAGGTTGATTAATTCTTCAACACCGCTTGATTCCGGGACTTTTTTGATTTCTTCTCTACCACGATACAGAGAAATGTATCCGGGCTGTTTGCCTACATAGCCGTAGTCTGCATCTGCCATTTCTCCGGGGCCATTGACAATACAACCCATAACGGCTATATCTAGACCTGTCAGATGTTTGGTGGCTTCTCGTACAGACGCGAGCACCTCTTCTAGGTTAAACAGGGTGCGACCACAAGAGGGACAAGCAACGTACTCGACCATTGTTTTCCGCAGCCCCAGGGCTTGTAGAATACTGTAGCATACAGGAATCTCTTTTTCCGGAGCTTCGGTGAGGGAAACACGAATTGTATCGCCAATTCCATCGGCTAGCAGGGTGGCTATTCCTGCTGTGGACTTAATCCGCCCATATTCGCCGTCACCGGCTTCTGTGACACCCAGATGCAAGGGATAATCCATTAAGAGTTCATCCATGCGCTTAACCATCAGGCGATAGGCTGCTAACATGACTGGTACCCGAGAGGCCTTCAGGGAGATGACCAGATTGCGAAAATCAAGAGATTCGCAAATCTTGATGAACTCTATAGCTGATTCTACCATACCTGCTGGGGTGTCGCCGTAGGTAAACAGCATCCTTTCGGCCAGGGAACCGTGATTAACGCCAATGCGCATGGCTTTGCCGGTGTCTCGCAGGGCAATCACCAGGGGTGCTAGGGTTTGGCGGATTTTCTCGCCTATTTCCTCAAATTCCGCCTTTGTGTATTCTGTTCTATCTGACTTGGGCTTTTCAAACACGTACAAGCCGGGATTAATCCTGACTTTATCGACATGTTTGGCTACTTCCAGGGCTATTTTCATGCCATTGTGGTGGACATCGGCCACCAGTGGCACCTGTTGGTAAGTCTGAATCAGTTTTTGCTTGATTTGGCCTAGGGCTTTAGCATGTGCCATGCTGGGAACGGTAACGCGGACGATTTCGCAACCAATAGAGTGCAGGCGACGAATGGCGGCGATCGATCCTTCTATATCCAGGGTATCTTCGTTAATCATGGACTGCACCACTACGGGATAGCCTCCACCGATGGTGACGTTGCCCACTTTCACTGGCCTGGTTTTTCGCCGGTGGATGGTGGTGTCAAAGCTGGGTGGACTGGATATGGTGGTTGTGGGTCTGGTCAGGGTCTGCATGAGTTGCTGATGTTATCTCTACTTTTCAGATTGCCACAACTGGGGTCACTTTTTCCCAGGAAGTCGGACAGAACAATCGGATGTAGTTCCATGCATTGATTGCGATACACTGTCTGTAGCTGCCCAGAGTTGCGCAATTGTTGCCCAAAAACTTACACATCTCTCATATTTGGGGTAATCCTCAGTACAAGCGGGCGATTTTGCGGCGATCAAAATACTCTCGCTCGTTCCGTATTATTGTCATAGCAGGCTGAGTCTTATCTTTAGAGCGGCAAATCCGGTATATTACTTGCTTTTTGTGAGGCAAGTCCACTAAGCTAGAAAAAAGCAGTGGATGGCTAGCCCTGGCTGCTAACTATAAGCGCTCGCAGGACCAGTAGCCCGGTAGCGTGTTACACCACGAGCTTTGCACGAGCCTTACCTGAGCGCGCCAATCTTATGCGCTCTGTTATACTTGCGTTAGGGGTCGAGCTGGGAATCACTTCCCAACCCTCCCATTCGGAACCGGACTTGCGACTTTCACCGCATCCGGCTA
>JACOMV010000386.1 GCA_014324065.1 Hormoscilla sp. SP12CHS1
GGCTACAAAAAACCTCAAAATATCTGTAAAGTCTAAGTGGGTAATTCAGATTTTTTTAAATAGGTCGCAACTTAGGTTAAAGAAACTCTCGGTGATGGCCGCCACGCGATCGGGCCACGGTCCCAGAGGGAGAAACCGGGTTTCTGTGAGACTGCTCACCTTAGGTACCGGTACGGTATAATGGGACAAGTTGGCGATCGGGCTTGCTCAACCCGATGTTCTATCCTGGAGAATCTCCTGTATGAGTCCGAACACTGCCGCAGAATGGCTCGCGCTGAGCAACGCACCGCTGATGCAGAGGCTATCCACGCACAGGACCCCAACTCAGTCGGTGCAGTATACGTGATAGGTTATGCTATTGAGTGTAGTCTCAAAGCCCTGTTGCAAAAACGGGGAATCCCTTATCCGACCAGCGGTCAGAAAGGACATAACCTACAAGCCTTGTGGAAAGAGTCGGGATATCAATTTTCCGAACTCCAGGATCCGCAAGGTACCCAGACTTTCTTCTTGCAAAAATGGAATACAGACTTGCGATATGAAACTTCTCTCCCAGATCGGTTAGGATTCACAGTTAATGAGTTAATTATTGGTGCCAAACGCCTGACTGGCTGGATCCAGAATAGGCTAAATAGAAGCAAACCCAGGAGACATTGATGAACCACGACCAAATCAAAAAACGTATCGAGCAAAACATGAGGGATGCCCATTTGGATGTTGCGGAGTTGCGCGTGCAACCCGATCCGTTTGGGGGGTGGCGCGTCGCAGTCGTTTCTTCTGATTTCGCTAGGAAGTCTCGCATCGAACGCAACCTGATCGCATTAGCAGGTTTGTCCGATATTCATTTTGAATGGATAGACCTGCTGACTCCCTCAGAACGGGAGTGGGCGGGAAGCCTACCTATTGATTCTACCTTAGAAGACATCCCTCTGTGGCCGGAAGCATTAGCCCGGAGTAGCAACATCCCTGAAGATATTGTTTTTCCCTCTGACCTAGAGGAAAAATTAGAACGTCCCCTGGTTACGACTTTCTATTCCCTGAGAGGAGGAGTGGGTTGTTCCATCGCCTTAGCTTACACGGCCCAAATATTAGCCAGTCGAGGGCACGCGGTGCTTTGCGTGGATATGGACTTAGAAACCCCCGGACTCCCAGCCCTCTTTGGTAAAGAAGCAGAAATTAAGTCCGATTGTGCCGGAAGGGTACAAGGGGTATTATCGCTGCTGTTAGCCCTAGACAATAGAGCACGTCCCGATGTTACTAGCCATATCCTGCGAATTTCATCAAACCACGAACTCTATTGTCTCCCAGCAGGTTTGCTAACTCCCAACTATGCTCGCCAGTTACATTTTATCGATATGAGTGCTTGGTATCGAGAGGAAATCAATCCCCTGCAAGATTTACTGGATATACTCGGTCACGAATTGGATTTTAAACCCGATGTTATTCTGCTGGATGCTCGCACGGGAATTACCCCCTTAAGTGGTCCCCTCCTCTTTGATTTAGCAGACCTTGTCATTATCGGATTTTCTCCGAATTCCCAATATAAAATTGGCACTGAAGCCTTATTTAAAGCCTTATTAGCTTCTAAAACCAGACGCAAGTTGACGCCAGAACCGCGTTTTTTACTGTCGCCTATCCCGGCGAGTCAGGCACCCGAGGTCGTAAAGCAATATCAAGACCGCGCCCAGAGATGGATCGATGATTGGCTGTCACTATTATCAGATAAACTCAAGTCTGGTAAGGGGTTGATGGCATCTGATATTACTCACTTTGTTCCCTATCGAGAGGCGATCGCTATCTCGGATAAAATCGAGTGCGATCGCTCAATTTGCCAAGATTTCGAGCCAGTTGCCGAGTGGATCGAAAGATTATTGCCCGTGGGGACAGCAGACTAAGGCGCGATCGCGTCTTGAGAGGCATAATGTTGATAGTCAGCAGATAAGGTAATCTATGAGCAACGTCCAAACCAAATTACCGACAGATGCGAGACTGTGGGTACAAGCTACTTGGGATGAGTACATCCAAACTGTTGGGCAACAAGAAGATGCTAAATGCTATTATTACAACGGACAAATAAGAATCGAAATGGCACCCCAAGGTTACGACCACTCCTATGATAACTTCTCGATCGGGTATGCCGTGGCTTTATTTTGTGGCATCCAAGACATTCCCTTGGTGGGACTCACTAACTGCACTTTCCGGAAAGCTGGCGAGGGAGAAGCACAACCCGATCTTGCCTTCTATATCGGTGCAAATGCAGAAATCATTCCCCCCGATACAACTATTGTCGATCTAGATGTTTATCCGCCTCCCGATCTGGTTATCGAAATTGCCAAAACATCTTTTGCTGATGATATTGGCAGCAAGCGCATGCTCTACGAGCAACTAAATTTTACTGAATATTGGGTTGTCAATGTACATAATGCTCAATTGATTGCCTTCGCGATCGCCTCTGGTGGGAGTAGGGCGATCTCCCGATCGCAAGTTTTACCTCCATTACCCTTTAGCTTACTCTCAGAGGCGTTGCGGCTGTCGTATCCAGAGACGCCCACCCCAGGGTGGGCGCTCTCGGACATGAGTCGGACAACGGGTCGCAGTCAAATCTATGCTTGGTTGATTACCCAAATTCAAAATCTTGATGATTGAAAGATTAAGCTTTCAGGTGGAAGGTGGGCGGTGCCCACCCTACTCAGATAATAGAGTCCGATCGCTCAATTTTGCAATATTTAGAGCTAGTTGCTGAGATGGTATATAGCTAATACTGAACAATAGACAAAGTCAATATTCCCTTGGGTTCATTCACTACCAGCTCCATCATCTGCAAAAACTTTCGTCCCAACAATATTTCTGGGATATTTTCTCCTACATGAACAGCTATTGTTAACTCATAACTGTTAATAATAACCCTCCCTGCATATATATCAAAATACTTGGTTCCCTGTACCGAAATCATTTCTACTTGCGATGCCAGTTTAGACCATCCCAATACCTCTACATCTTGAGAATCAATAGCTAGCCATCCGGTAGTAAATCCCGTATCCAAAAGTCCCTCTACCGTGAACCGTTCGCCCGCTGAATCCAATAATTCCAGTTCAAAGATTAGCTCCCCATTATCGCCAAACTTCCCATCAATCATATTTTACCACAAGCTCCCGATTCGTTTAGTCGAAAAGCTGTTAGCTTTACTTCTCCGTCTGGATAAATACTACTTACTTTCTCCATTAACTCTTCAAAATTGGGCGCTAGTAAATAATTACTACTATTGTCAGGGTCGATCGCAATAAACCAATTGTAATGGGTAGCGAGCAATTGCGGACGAACTTGTTCAAAGATTTGGCGACACTTATAACCTAAAGCCTTTCGTTGCTCGGAAAGTCTCGCTACCTCTTCTGGTGCTATAGTCCTTTCTGGAAATATTCTCCCTCGATAAACTTGGCATTTTTGTTCGGATACTTTCGTCGTCATATCGATTGACAATTAAACTACTACCTTATTATAGCAAGCCGGAGAGCCTTTGTGTCGATCTCGCTAGCCGCAAGCAGGACTCTCGCGGGGCAACCAGAAATCGATCAATCCATTGCAGCGTAAGGCTTTCAACACCGACTATGAGTTCCAGTAGGTAGCGTTGCAATTGCTGAGAGTTTGTTGTCAGTTGCACCAGCGATACAGCTTGTTCACCAGTTAGCTAGTACAAAAGCAGCATTTTGTAAACCAGTTCTTAAACGCAGTTGTTCCAATCAGCATCACAGCCAGTTCAATTAACTGTTCTAACGC
>JACOMV010000387.1 GCA_014324065.1 Hormoscilla sp. SP12CHS1
TGATGGGAACAAATACGTTTAAGAACTGGTTTACTAAATGCTGTTATTGTACTAATTAAATAGCGAACAAGCTGTAAAAACACAGCTCCTGAGAAACTCCAAAACTTTGACTCGAGAGAAATGAGCCTGAGAGAATATTGGCTAGAAATAATAGGTCCTATGCTTGCCAGTTTTTTTTTGCATTCATAACGGCAACAACAGCCGGAAAAATCAGAAAAGTAAAAACCTGTGTTGGTCTTGTACAAATTTCCACATTACAAGCTAAGAAACTTCATCTAGAGCGAGGTAGACGCATTAGCCCTAAGTTAGAAAAAAATTGTCTTTTACTAGCAAGTAATGAGTCTTTTAGCAACGCGGCCAAAGACCGAGAACAGTTGACGGGATTAAAGGTCGGCAAAAGTACGATCCATCGTCAAGCACTTGCCTGTGAAATATTAAACTAAGCCAGAGAGTCACCCTGCACCTGGAGGGGTGGACTTTCACCACCATCATCTATAAGTTCTCAGGGCTAATGTAACCCTGGTAGCGGTTCCTTTTTTGACCTGTGTCAATTCACTTTAGGCTAAACGAATCGCACCCCAGTAACAAAAACCAAGAAAGGAGTAAAATCTTTAGCAGTAGATGGCGGCAACATTCGGGTTAGAACTCCCTTGGGCAAACCATCTATCTGGAAAAACTATAAAGCACTACAAATCTATGATGATCTTTGCTTCGCTTCCTTTCAAGATAATAAAAATCTGGAAACATGGATTAATCAACAACCTCTGGAGCGAGTAGTAAATTGTTTAGGAGATGGTCATGATGGGATTTGGAATATTATGGTGAATATCGGTAATTCCAACCAAAGACGATAGATTTTAGACTGGTATCATCTCAAAGAAAATATTTATCGAGTTGGCGGTTCTTGCAAGCGTTTGCGAAGAGTGGAAAATCATCTTTGGTATGGTGACATTGAATTAGCATTAGCTGAATTTTCCGATTATAAGGGTAACAAAAAGAGCTTGGATAATTTTCGCAACTACTTAGAGCATCATCAAGGGAGGATTCCAGATTATAGCTTGTATCAGCTTCTTGGTATCCCCATTGGTTCTGGTGCAGTTGAATCTTTGATTAAAAGAATTAACCAGCGAGTGAAAATTACTGGGGCTCAGTGGAAGTCTGAAAATGTTTCTCAGATTCTCAAACTTCGCTGTACCTATTTAAATTCTCATAGCTAGCTAGAGCTTGCGCTCATAAAGCTGTAACTATGACTGGGTAAGGGTTTTGGAGTTTTGAAAGCCAGCCCTTGTGCAAGGTTTTGCTGCTCGGAGGGACCCAAAATCGAAGCATTTGGTGGGGGGTTACTGGTTGGATCCTCTTGGTAGACCGACGGTGTAAGTAAGTAGTTGTGCAAAATCCGGATTGATATTTCTGCGAGGGGGCGATCGCGCCGAAAATTTATGGCGCGATCGCCCTATTACATAAGGATTTCAGGAAATTAAATTCTCGGAAATTGACAGTTAAAAAAAATATCAATCCGGATGCACGCCTATGTACTTAGTAATTAGTAAGTTAGTAAGCTGTGTGGCGTCTAGATTCGCCCTGTAGCCTTTTTCAGCAAGCCATAAGTATCTATGCTTATTGCAAAAATGGGATGCTCCCCGCAAACCCCAACCCCGTGCGGCTGTTGGGTTTCGCTAGTGAAGCGTGCTCTACCCAACCTACAGTTGCGCTCAATTTTTATTATGGGCATTCAACTGGATATGATATAACAACTGACCGCTAAGATGGGGACAATACCTGCTGGTAAACTGCCTCAGTCTGCTGCGCCAACTGGGACCAGGAGAACCGGCGTTGTAAATCCTGATAGGCATTCTCAACCAAATACTGAGCGTAATCGGGATTGTACAATACTTCCAGTATCCCCGAGGCCAAGGAATCAATGTTATTTGTCCAAGTGACAATTCCTGTCTTACGATGATGGACCACTTCCTTCAGTCCACCCGCATCCGAAACAACCACTGGCACTCGTGCGGCAAAGCTTTCTAGGGCAACGATGCCAAAGGGTTCGTATAGACTGGGGAAAACTGCACAGTCGGCAATGGTTTGGAATTTATCCAAGTCTGCTTCGGACATGAAACCAGTAAAGCCGCACTGATGCCAAATCCCTAAATCCGAGGCTTGGCGCTGGAGATGGTCGGTCCTACCGCCGCCGATAATCACAAATTTGACGTTGCCTCCCATCTCCGACAATATCTTGGGTGCTGCACCCAACAACAGGTCCACGCCTTTTTCATAGCTCATGCGACCGAGATAATAGACTATTTTTTCTTCATGGCTGGCAAACTTGCGGCGCAACTCCCAGGCGTCGGACGGGGGGATGGGTCGTTTCTTTTCTGGTCGGATGCCGTTGTAAATTACATCTATTTTGTCCGCAGGACTCTCTAGGGTCTCTTCTACTTCCCCTTGCATATATTTGCTACAGACAATTATCCGCCGCGCTTGGCGAGCTAGGTGCTTTTCTTTGCCGTTGATGTAGTAATGAGTGTGGTTGTGCAGACCGTTGTAGCGCCCATACTCCGTGGCATGGATGGTGGCGATGAGGGGCACTTGGAAGTGGTGATTCAGGGCGATCGCCGCATCTGAGACTACCCAATCATGAGCATGGATGAGGTCGAAGGGCCCTTCTGCCAATATCAGCTTGCCCCCTTCTCTACCCATACTTTCATTCATGTTTACTACCCAATGAAAGAAGTCGTGACCTTCACTTACGCCTACTCGATGTACTTTTATCCCCTCTACTATCTCATAGAGCGGTGCTGAGTCACACTCTACTGTCAGTAAATGAATTTCATGTCCTAGCTTGACCATTTCTGGGTATAATTCGGCGACATGGCGGGCGATGCCGCCGATAATCCGAGGTGGGAATTCCCAGGCAAGTACGAGTATTCTCATCTCTAGTTCATACAGTTTACATTCTTTACAAATTGACATAGTTGGGGTCGCCGTCCAAAGCCCCATTGGTGACAGGATCGTCCTCTACACCTGTAGGTTGTGCGCCCAAAGGAAAGCGGTTGGTCAGACCAGTGACCGGGTCTAATGCTACTTGAGAACTGTCCCAATGCATGCGAAAGGCTATTCCTGTGGTGGGAGTTTCAGCGGGAGCGGTAGAATAGTTGACATCAAAGCTGACTGGGTTGTTTGGTACTACTGCTTTGGTCGGTTCCGAGGGGGTGATTCTCAGTTGAAGGACATCTTCAGAAGCAGGAGTTACTGTTATATTTACTGTGACAGTGTCGGTAGCTCCATTGCCATCAGAGATACTGTAGGTGAAGTTGTCAGTTCCCGTGAAACCTGAATTGGAGGTGTAAATTAGCCGGTCGTCGGTCTGGTCGAAAGCAGTGCCGTTGTCATCTCGGCTAACGGTGCCGTTGGTAGCAGTAGTATAGCCTGTGAGTTGGATTGAGTCGCCAAACGTATCATACCTTGACACCCCCGCCCCATACTGCGTCCACTGCCCCCGCTGCGTCCACTGCCCCTGCTGCTCCCGCTGCCTCCGCTGCTCCCGCTGCTCCCGGACCCGGGCGTTCCAGGCTTTGCAGTCATCTCGCCAGGCTTCGTAGTCATCTCGTTTGATTTCTATCGCTTTGTCATAGGATGCGAGCGCCTCATCATACCTTGACAACTGATACAGCGCCTTGCCCCGGTTGTTCCAGGCTTCGTAGTCATCTGGTTTGATTTCTATCGCTTTGTCATAGGATGCGATCGCCTCATCATACCTTGACAACT
>JACOMV010000388.1:0-3748 GCA_014324065.1 Hormoscilla sp. SP12CHS1
GGTTATTCTTGACGAGGCTTAAATAGGTTCGTTTATTCTAGCCATGAGCATCTTCCCTAGCGGCGTCACCGGCTTTAGGATGTTACTCTGTAGCATTAAGGATAGGAGTCTCTCCCGTACCTGGGGGATTTTAACCCCCATGATTACCGAGTGTATTGGCTTTCAGTGGTGTCAGTTTATACCTAAACGGCCATCACGGCTTAATAGCTAAAAAAGTTCGTTCCATGGCAGTCTCATCTTTGCATTATATGGCATTCCAGTGTCTCCTGGGTAGCTGTATCTACCCAGGAGACACTGGTCGATGACCTGATCTCACTTGCGCTCGCTCATGATTCAATAAACTAATTATAGTATTTTTTTCCAAAATAATATAATTTACGATCTAATAGCAATTCCAGATTTAAGCAGTGAGGTGAAGATCAAAATGGACCTAGAAGTAGAAATGAATCAAACTTTCTCGGACAGAACGGTTAAAGTGATTCCCAAGGAGGCGGCACTGGTAAAGCAAGAAAAGACATGGGCTTGGACGATCGAGGCTTCTGGAGAATTATATCGGATTAATGGCTGGGGAGAGCCATATTTTTCGATTAACGCAGCCGGTCACGTGACGGTTTCCCCCAAGAGCCCGAAAAATCGGGGGGTGACCCTGGACTTATTTGAACTGGTTGAGGCCCTGAAGCAGCGCAACATGGGACTACCACTACTGATTCGCTTTTCTGATATTTTAGCAGATCGGCTGGAACGGTTGCATGCTTGTTTTGCTAAGGCGATCGAGCGTTACAAGTATCCGGGTATCTATCAAGGGGTGTTTCCGGTAAAGTGCAATCAGCATCGCCAGCTAATTGAGGATTTAGTGGAATTTGGCCAACCGCATCAATTTGGTCTAGAAGCCGGTTCCAAGCCGGAATTAATGATTGCCTTAGCAACCTTAAATAGTTCGGAAGCCCTGCTAATATGTAATGGCTACAAAGACCGGGAGTACATAGAAACGGCAATTATAGCTCAAGGTTTGGGAAAAAAAATTATTATTGTCTTAGAACAGCTATCAGAAGTCCAGATGGTAATTGCCGCATCGCGAGAACTATGCATTGAGCCAATTGTCGGGATTCGTGCTAAGCTGAGTACACAAGGAATAGGGCGCTGGGGAAAATCAACAGGCGAACGGGCTAAGTTTGGTTTGACGATTCCTGAGATAATTGTTGCTGTTAACCAGCTGCAGGATGCTGGTATGCTAGATTCATTACAGCTGTTACACTTTCACGTAGGCTCTCAAATTTCCGCCATTAGCGCGATCAAAGACGCCATTCGAGAAGCTAGCCAGATTTATGTAGAATTGGCGCAGCTGGGAGCTAATATGAAATATCTGGATGTCGGGGGTGGGTTGGCAGTAGACTACGACGGCTCGAAAACAAATTTCGACGCCTCGAAAAACTACAATATGCAAAATTATGCCAATGACATTGTAGCGGAGGTGAAGGAAGCATGTGCCGAAGTCCAACTGGATGTACCCGTATTAGTGACGGAAAGTGGCAGGGCGCTCGCCGCTCATCAATCGGTGCTAATTTTTGACGTTTTGGGCACCAGTGATGTCCCTAGCGAAACACCAGAACCAGCTGCAGACAAAGAGCATCTGATTATCCGCAATCTGTGGGAAACTTACCAATCAATCACGGTGGATAATTATCAGGAAACATACCATGACGCTATCCAATTCAAAGAAGAAGCCATCAGTCTGTTTAACTTTGGCTATCTCAGCCTGCCTCAGCGAGCCAGAGCCGAGGGACTTTATTGGGCTTGTTGTGCTAAGATAGGGGCGATAGCCCGTCAGCAGGAATACGTGCCAGATGACTTGGAAGACTTAGAAAAAATCATGGCATCGATTTACTACATCAACCTGTCTGTCTTCCAGTCAGCACCCGACAGCTGGGCAATTAATCAGCTGTTTCCCATTATGCCCATCCATCGACTGGATGAAGAACCCACGCGACGGGGTACATTGGCAGATATCACCTGCGATAGCGACGGTAAGATTGACCAATTTATCGATCTCCGGGATGTCAAACCCGTATTAGAACTTCATCCCCTCAACCCAGGGGAACCCTATTATCTGGGCATGTTCCTCGGAGGTGCCTATCAGGAAATAATGGGCAATTTGCATAACCTGTTTGGTGACACAAATACAGTCCAAATTGCCTTGACTCCCAAAGGCTACCAGATCGAACAAGTCGTCAAAGGCGACACCATCGCAGAAGTATTGGGTTATGTCCAGTATGAAGCCTCCGATTTGGCCGAGAGTATCCGCAGGCAGGCAGAAGCAGCCCTCCAAGAAGAACAAATTACAATTGCAGAATCTCAGATGTTGCTGCAAAATTACGAACGGAGTTTGAGCCGCTATACCTATTTATCAAGTTAGTGCGCTAATGGCTAATGATAAGTCTTTGACAATTATTGCAGGTTTGGGCCATAACCATTAGCCCTACCTTGCCAGCAGATCGGAGATCGCCTGCCCTTTTACCGGAGTATAAGGAGGTGGAACTTTACGGGCGTCAGTAATCAGCCAATTCAGGCCAGCTGAGTGCATGTCAATAGAGGAACCAGTCTTATCCACACAGTAACGCCCAAACACTAGCTTATCCACCAAGCGGATACCCTGATTCAAACGGGAATATTCAAAAATTATGCTATTTTCCACCACTGCACCGCTACAGAGATGACAATTGGGACCGATCATTGTTGGTCCGATAATCTTAGCGCCATCTTCAATCCGAGTCATGCCGCCAATGTATACCGGTCCTTTGATATCAACCTTGTCCCAGTTCACCACCACATTCAGACCCGTGTAGATCCCTGGTGACACTTCAATACCGGGAATTTCCACAGCTTTGATCTCCCCTAGCAGAACATCCCGCACTGCCCGCCAATAGTCTGGTACTTTACCAATGTCCACCCATTGAAAGTCCATGGCAATCCCATAAAATGGCACACCCATCTCTACCAGTTTGGGGAACAGTTCGCTACCAATGTCGTACTCTTGCCCTGAAGGGATGTATTCTAACACTTCTGGTTCAAAAATATAAATCCCAGTGTTAATGTTGGTGCTTCCGGCTGCTTCTATGGAAGGCTTTTCCTGGTAGGCTTTAATCCGCCCGGTAACATCGGTCACCACAACCCCGTAGCTGGACAGTTCCTGGAGGGGTACAGATTTCATCACCACGGTGGCGATCGCTCCTTTTGATTTATGCCAATTAACAGCTGCGGTTAAATCCAGGTCAATCAGGGCGTCTCCACATAAAACCACAAACGTATCGTCAAAGAAGGGGTTGTAGTCCTGAATGCGTCGCATCCCACCGGCAGAACCCAGAGCCTTACCTACCAATGTACCATCTTCTTCGATCCTACCTTCAAAGGAATAGGCAATCTGAACGCCAAACCGTTGACCGTCACGGAAGTAACTCTCGATTTCTTCAGACAGGTGGCTGACATTGACCATGATTTGGTCAAAACCGTGCTGGCGTAATAGTTCCAGTAAAAATTCCATCACTGGCTTTTGCAGGATAGGAATCATCGGTTTGGGAATGATGTGAGTGATTGGCTGGACACGGGTTCCCTTTCCAGCCGCCAGAATCATGGCTTTCATTTTTATTCTTTAACCCTAGCTACGTATACTATAACCTAAGTTGCTACCTACAGAACCCCAACACCAAAATTAGCTAAAATTAGCCTTTAGAGCCTTGTGATTTACTCCAAA
>JACOMV010000388.1:3776-5101 GCA_014324065.1 Hormoscilla sp. SP12CHS1
TCAATAATGTGAGGTACAGTGAAAGCATTGATACACTGGGTTTCATCGCTGGATGCTGTACCTCATAACTATGAGAAACACTGTATTGACATCAGTCAACTAAACTCTATGGCTATGCTCCCAGCGCAGCGCTATCGGTACTGCTGCGACATCCTGGTAGAAGTCATGAACCCGGAAATCCAAGCCCAAATTGAAGCCCATGACCGCCTAGGGGGTAATCCCCTCCATTCGCCAACAGAATCCTAAAGGGCCCGACTACACGAACAAAGCCCACGCTCCGGGCCCCCTCCGCTGCGCAGGGGCTGCATTACAAAAGTGAGATGCACCCTGCAGGCTAAGCCTTTGCTCGCGCCGAGCCATTTTTTGCAAGTTAGCCCCGGGGCTGACATTGAAAAAAATAAGGGCAGTAGGCTGCAACCCTTGCCTTGTGGTCGTTCGTATAAAAACTGTCCGGAGTATTGATAGATAAGCACATAGGGAAAAGATTATGAATAAGTAGGTGTGCATTGGTAGACTAAATTATGTAAACTTTTGTAAAGTTGGCTGAAAGCCTCTCCCAGAAAGAGATTCAGCGATTTTACATTTCTTCACATAGGCTGGTTTATTTGTGCCTACCTACTTAAGAACGAACCAGTCGAAACAGAATTGTCAACGAACGGATCAAATCTCTATATTTTTTTTTGAGGATTGGGATCGGCAATTGGTATGCCTCCATTCGAGTTTTATAACTTTTCAAAAATTATTAATGAAAACAAAATATTTATTCGGGACTTGGCTCAATGTTGGTATCATGACGGACTTCCGGGAATAAGTAACGATATTCACTCAACGGCAAAGTATATTCAGAGGCAGGTCGAAAGCTTAAAACCCAAAAAGATATTTTTTGTTGGAAACTCTATGGGAGGATATGCAGCGATACTCTTCGCCAATTTGATTGGGAAAGGCGAGGTCATTGCATTTGCCCCACAAACTTTTATTTCTCCTGGTTTGCTACTGATCCATAGAGATTTACGCTGGCATAAATAAATATTAGCAACCTATAGAAAAAGTATTTTCAAAAGAAAAGCGTGGAATCTTAAGCCTCTGTTGTTGCGCAGAATGGTAAGCCATAAAATTTATGTTTTTGTATCAAAAAATCACAGAATTGACTACATTAACGCATTGCACATAAAGGATGTTTCAGGTGTCAATGTGTATGCGTTTGAACGGGATGGGCATGAAATCGTTAAATTGCTACGGGACGAAGGGAAATGTGCGATTCGTTTAGCGTAAAGTTACTTGACACATGTCAAGAAGAGGACCGCTACCAGGGTTACATTAGCCCT
>JACOMV010000388.1:5108-7526 GCA_014324065.1 Hormoscilla sp. SP12CHS1
GAAAGCACCTTCCCTACGGTAGCGATGGCATCAATCTGTAAAGCGGGAAGGAAAGGCGCAATGACTGGTAGCCTAAAACAGGTTAACGCCAAGCAAGTGGCTATGAGGGCGCAGGAGCGAATATGCTAGCAGCAAAAGTCAGATGCACCTTCCCGGAGTGCTGTAAACTAGAGCGAGTGGAGGTGAGGTCTATGAAAGTAGCAATTACAGGTGCGACGGGATTTGTCGGTAGTCGGTTAGTAGAGCGTCTACATGCACAAGGAGAGCAAATACTGGTTCTCAGTCGCGACGGAACCAGAGCTAAGCGTGTCTTTCCTCCTACTGCTTTCGGTAATTTAGAAATTGTCACCTATACGCCCACGGCATCAGGGGACTGGCAAGGAGCGATCGCAGGCTGTGACGCGGTAGTCAACCTAGCTGGTGCGCCCATTGCCGAACGCTGGACCCCAAAATACCAGCAGTCGATCGGCGATAGTCGCCTCATTGGCACTGCCAAAATTGTCGAAGCGATATCCAAGGCGGACCCCAAGCCCCAAGTATTGGTAAATGCTTCCGCGATCGGCTACTATGGTACTAGCGAAACGGCCACTTTTGTCGAAAGCAGTCCAGCGGGTGCTGATTTTCTGGCGAATGTCTGTACCCAATGGGAAGCGGAAGCTCAGAAGGTGAAAGATGCTGGGGTGCGACTGGTGATTCTGCGCCTGGGCATTGTCCTCGGTATGGGAGGGGCGTTAGCCAAAATGCTACCTGCCTTCAGAATGTTTGTCGGCGGTCCCATAGGCACGGGTCGTCAGTGGTTCTCCTGGATTCACCGAGAGGACACAGTTAACCTGATTTTGTTTTCCCTCGGTCATGGGAATATGATAGGAGTATTCAACGCCACTGCACCCAACCCAGTCCGGATGTCGGAATTATGCCAGATTATGGGACAAGTCTTAAAACGACCTTCCTGGTTGCCCGTCCCCAACATAGCTTTAGAATTATTATTGGGAGATGGAGCTAAGGTAGTTCTGGAAGGTCAACAGGTTTTGCCCCAACGCACCACCGACTCGGGCTTTGAATATCAATATCCTACCGTGAAACTGACTTTAGAGCAGATAGTGGGCGTAAAATAGTTGGAATTGCATGTTTATTCAGTGCCTTACCTAATGTAGGGTGGGCATCGCCCTCCTTATCTGGAAAGAGTTTACAGGTAATTAACTAAAGTTTCTGTAGGGTGGGCATTCCTCACCCTACAATTGTTTGAGTGGTTGGGTGACATGCATCGCCCTCATCAGGAGAACCTACCGGGAGTGAGATAATTATTGAGGAGCGGAACAGATGGCGGCAACCTATGTTATGATTCAGCTAATGGAGTCCCGAACGAACCCATTACAGATTATAGATCCTAATTAAAGTAGGTGTAGTATTATGTCCTGGCGTTGGTCGATCGCTTCTGGGTTGCTAGCATTATCACTGACGGGCTGCTTTGCCAAGTCATCAGACAAAATTGCCCGAGAACTGGAGCAGAGTGTGGTTCTGATTACCTACAGGGATAAACCGGGACATGAGACAGGATTTTTCGTACCGGGGGCCAAAGATGTCTGCACGGTGCTGACGGCGAAACATGTTCTGGCTCCCAGCAGCGATTTGAATCTGACACTCGATCGTGAAATAATTTCCTCAGATACTAAGATTCAGCCGCTGCGGGATGTGGATTTAGCAATTGTGACGTTTAAGCCGTCCAAAAGTAAGAATTGTCCTTATAAACCGCTCAAGCTGGGTAATTCAGATCGGGTAGAATACGGAGAAACCATCAGTATATTGGGTTTTCCTAAAAGAGAGGGCGATCGGAACCTGGTGCCGCAGTTTACTTCTGGCACAGTGACGAGAATTGAGAAGCTACCTTTAGCTGAAGGCTACGCAATTTCCTACGATGTTACCACGGTTGGGGGAATGAGTGGGGCGTGGTGAATGCTGCTGGGAAGGTAATTGCAGTTCACTGATGCAGCACAAGCACAACTAAATCATTTCAACTGGGGAATTTCCATTAATTTTTACGCGGAAACGATTGATACTTCAACAACAATGACGATCGCGATCGCCGGGTTAGTGATTGCGATCGTAGGGATAATTGTTATTTACATATTTATCCAATCTCAATTTAGCAATAATAATTGATGCTACATCAAGGAGCGATACGAAACACGCTCAATCTTTTGCAGTCCTGGAGAGAGAATTAAATGATCGCCTGTCTCAGAGTGACAAAAATAAATATCGTATAGCAGTGATATTTTCTCATTTCGATCTCCCCGAAGGGGTGTGGTCAAAACCCGTTGGTACTCGGCGGACCCGCCCTCACCCTAAAGGATTCTGTTGGCGAATGGGGGCTTCGCCCCATTGTACCCCAAGGAGAGCCAATCATCAGGTTTTGAGTTA
>JACOMV010000389.1 GCA_014324065.1 Hormoscilla sp. SP12CHS1
CTGAATTGGGTCTGCATTGAGTATAGCTCTAGTTTAGCACAAAAATGTTCTACTTGTTTCCTGAACAAGCTGTATCTCACAATTAGACTTAGTAATTTCTGTAGATACATCAGTTGCCCATCTAGCAGGTGCTTTAGGAAAACCTGTCTGGGTGCTGCTACCTTTTTCTCCTGACTGGCGTTGGTTGCTCGATCGATCCGATAGCCCCTGGTATCCGACAATGCGGCTATTTCGCCCTTCGCGCAGCGCGCACTCGACGCCAGGAGCGCTCGCAAAACTGGGAGACTGGCCGAGTGTGTTTGCCCAGGTTAAGGCAGCATTAACAGCGCATCCCGTACATCCCGGATCGCCTGGAGCGGGTGAGTTGTGAGAGCAACAACCAAAAATTCCGGTAATTTCCATCGATCGGCAGCGTGCGCAGCGTGCGCGCACGTTGCCGATTTTCTGGGTAACATCTAGCTGGGATGAATACATGCAAGCAATACCTGCTGATGACAAATCTAAATGCTACTACTATAATGGCAAATTGAGGATAGAAATGTCACCTGTTGGTTCCGACCATTCAAGAGACCACAGTATTGTGATCTTCGCTGTTACTCTATATGCTGGCATTAAAGGCATTCCTTGCACTGGCCATGATAACTGCACCTATCGTCAAGCCAGTAGGTAAGAGGCGCAACCAGATGTATCTTACTACATTGGCACTAATGCCGATGTCATTCCTTGGGGAACTTCTATCATTAACCTAGATATCTATCCGCCGCCCAACCTAGTAATAGAAGTAGCTAATACCTCTTTGGCAGACGATAAAACAGAAAAGCGGCGACTGTATGAAGAAATGGAAATCGATGAATATTGGATCGGGGTTTGACCCCCCTATATCTAGTAGCTGGAGTGGGCTTACTGCTGAGTTTTCTTCAGCCTTAACATATTTTTCTCTGATTGGGCGAATGATAACCATAAGAAATTGTGAATAAAATTGAGGGCGTTAATGTTTCTAAACAAAACTTAACAGGACTATCATGGAAACATCGTACCCCAGAGGTTGAAGTGCTCGCATCAGAACCTTACCGTTATGAAAGTGTTTAATCGGATACATTTCAGGAATCTGCGCGGCGACATCTTCGGAGGTGTCACAGCAGCAGTTATCGCTCTACCAATGGCTCTAGCCTTCGGCGTCGCCTCGGGCGCTGGAGCAGAAGCCGGTCTTTACGGAGCCGTATTAGTAGGATTGTTTGCCGCCCTGTTCGGCGGCACCCCGACCTTGATTTCCGAACCCACCGGTCCGATGACCGTGGTAATGACGGCAGTAATCGCCTCTCTGACTGCCGCTAACCCAGAAAACGGTTTAGCAATGGCCTTTACCGTGGTGATGCTGGCAGGAATATTTCAGATCGTCTTCGGTTTATTGAAGTTGGGTAAGTACATTACCCTGATGCCCTACACCGTGATTTCGGGTTTCATGTCGGGAATTGGACTGATTATGATCTTTCTGCAGATCGGTCCTTTCCTCGGACAGGCCAACCCCAAGGGCGGCGTCATCGGGGTAATCAGCAACATCCCCAACTTATTGGCAAATATGAATCCGATCGAGACTGGTTTGGCAGCCTTGACAGTAGCCATTCTGTTCTTAACGCCGAAGCAAATGAGGCGAGTGGTGCCGCCGCAACTGGTGGCATTAATCGTGGGGACCGTGGTTTCCGTGATGTTCTTCGGGGATGTTGATATTCGACGGATTGGGGAGATACCCAGTGGTTTGCCCAGCTTGAATATGCCTTTCTTTACCGTAGAGCAACTGCAGACGATGTTAGTCGATGCTGTCGTGCTAGCAATGCTCGGTTGCATAGACGCTTTGCTAACCTCGGTGATCGCTGATAGCTTGACTCGTACCCAACATGACTCGGATAAAGAATTGATCGGTCAAGGTCTGGGGAACCTGGCTTCTGGACTATTCGGAGGAATTGCCGGAGCTGGTGCGACCATGGGAACCGTGGTCAATATCCAAAGCGGTGGCAAAACTGCCCTATCTGGCTTAACTCGCGCTGGCATCTTGCTGATTGTTGTCTTGTGGGCAGGGGGTTTGACCCAGAATATTCCCCTGGCAGTCCTAGCTGGTATCGCCCTCAAGGTGGGGATTGATATTATCGATTGGAGTTTCCTCAAACGCGCTCATCAAGTATCCATTAAGGGTGCTTTGATTATGTACGGGGTGATCGGACTGACTGTATTTGTTGACTTGATTGCTGCTGTAGGGCTTGGGGTTTTTGTTGCTAATTTGTTGACAATTAAGCGCCTGACAGATCTGCAATCTAAGGATGTCAAGACGGTTACTGATGCTGATGATGAAATCCTCTTGAGTCCGGAAGAGAAAGAACTACTCAATCAAGCTGATGGTCGCGTGCTCTTGTTCCACCTCAGCGGTCCGATGATCTTTGGGGTTTCTAAGGCGATCGCCCGCCAGCAAACAGCAATGAAAGACCACGAGGTGCTGATTCTAGATCTCAGCGACGTGCCCCTGCTAGGCGTCACTTCTTCTCTGGCGATCGAGAATGCGATCAAAGAAGCTTGCGATAACGGTCGTCACGTCTTCATTGTCGGTGCCGCAGGCGAAATAAAACGGAGGTTGGAAAAATTTGGCATTTTGCAAATGTTACCTCCGCAACACCTGGTGATGGAGCGCAAGGACGCACTCAAGCAAGCAGTTGCCCTGGTTAATGGCTATGATGCCAATAATACTCTTAATGGGTATATATCGCGGATCAATGATACTTCATCCAATCAGGATATAGTCAATGCCAATAACTTTTGATCTCCAGACAAGGTCGCAGGCAACAGTGCTAGTAATTTAAGTATTTGCACCAGATGAAATACTTTGTTATTGTCAAGTTGGCGGGAATATATAATTGAGAACCCGCCAACCTGCCAAGTAATTCATTTCCAGTTCGTCAACCCTATGAAGAGCGAGCAAGAATATTTCAAATCAACCCTTGCAATCGGGATGCTACAAATAGTATTATTCCTAGGAACAGTGCAAATGTTTACTGATATTTCTGCCTCTTCCGCAAAACGGCCAATTCCTCGTTCTCGGAGTACGATGAATAAGTTGAGAAAAGCTAGAAAAAATCAACAAAGCGTCGATGCAGTTCAGAAATAAAGAAGGAAAATAGCAATAAGTTGTGTTAAGATTAAAGAGAGCGGCGCATGTGAAATTAATCGGAAAAGATCTCTGTCAACATAACTAATTAGCAATCAATAAGATGAGTTTTTCAGCACCGATAATCAATATGGGGATATCTTCCCTACCTGTACCTCCGCTGCTGGCAACAGCAACCGAATCAGAGCAAGGGCCGATGGTATTAGCCGGAGTCCTTCTGACTTTAGCAGTCATTTATATTGCCAGTAAAGTGGGCGGAGAGTTATCTAAATTTCTGGATTTGCCGCCCGTTTTAGGAGAGTTAGTCGCCAGTGTGGTAGTAGGTGCTTCGGCTTTGCATCTGCTAGTATTTCCCGAAAACGGCGCCAGCGCTTCTGACTCCCAACTAATGACAATCCTGCAATTCATTGGCGGCCTCACTCCCGAATCCGTTATCTCAGTCTTCCAAAATCAAAGCGAAGTAATCTCGGTTTTATCGGAACTGGGATGTTAGGGGTCGAGCTGGGAATCACTTCCCAACCCTCCCATTCGGAACCGGACTTGCGACTTTCACCGCATCCGG
>JACOMV010000390.1 GCA_014324065.1 Hormoscilla sp. SP12CHS1
CTAATGATTCCCTGGTAACGCTCCCCTTTCTTGATTTGTGTCAAGTCAGTTTACTTTAAACGAATCGCACAAGACAGTCATCTTTCTTGCTTCGGGCTACATTTCGTTATCACCTGTTAACATACTTGCAAAGCAACCACGCTAATTATATGGCACCAGACTTGCCCGAGCGCGATCGCTGCGGTCGGTCCTGATTGAGGAAAAACTTGCTTGAGTATATAACCAGAATTTTTCAGTAAGGAAGTGAAATCAACCGTGTCCTCTAATACATTCGACCACAGACAATTAGAAATCCCACCATCAATAGGGAATTTTGTGCAGGGAGTAGTGAAAGTAGCCTCCGGCACCATCCTTGGTCTGACCATGCTGACAAGTTCTGTGGTTGCCGGAGGACTGGTGGGCTTAGCAGTGAGCTTCCGGAACCTGCCAGATGTCAGGATACTCCGCAACTACGTACCCGAAGAAACTAGCTATATCTACGATATCAAAGGCCAAGTCCTCACCAGGCTCCATGATGAAGCCAACCGGGAGGTAGTCTCCCTAGATCGAGTCTCTCCCCACCTCAAGCGAGCAGTGCTAGCAATTGAAGATTCCCGCTTCTACGATCACCCTGGCATCAATCCTAACAGCGTGGCCCGCGCCTTCATCGCCAACTGGGAAGAGGGAGAGGTAGTTGAAGGCGGCTCCACGATCGCCATGCAGTTGGTGAAAAATCTGTTTCTGTCTCCAGACCGTAACTTTACTCGCAAGGTAGCTGAAGCCGTACTCGCCCTACGACTGGAACAAATTCTCACCAAACAGCAAATTTTAGAGCTGTACCTGAATCAGGTTTACTGGGGTCACAACACCTATGGGGTACAGACCGCAGCCCAGAGCTATTTTAACAAAAAAGCTGCTGATTTAACCCTAGCCGAATCAGCCCTGATGGCAGGTATCATTCAGGCACCCGAAGGCTTTAGCCCCTTCATTAATTACCCACTGGCTAAAGAGCGCCAGTTTCTAGTTTTAAGCCGGATGAAAGAATTGGGCTGGATTACCGCAGAGGAAGAAACAGAAGCTAGAGCCCAACCCTTGCTCGTGGGCCGACCAACATCCTTTGGCAAGAGCGAGATTCCTTACCTGACAGATGCAGTGGTCAAGGAGCTATCGGACCGCTTTGGTAAAGACGCCGTGCTCAACGGCGGCATGCGGGTTCAAACCACGATCGACCTCAATTTTCAACGGATGGCCGAGAGAGTAGTCAGCGAATGGCATACACAGCTTTACTACCAAGGAGTGTTTTACAACTACAATCAAGGTCAAATCGCTTTAGTTGCTGTCGATCCGCGCACTCATTTTGTCAAGGCAATGGTCGGTGGCCTGGATTTTACCGAAAGTAACTACAACCGTGCCCTCATGGCCCAACGCCAGCCCGGATCTGCTTTCAAGCCTTTTGTCTACTATACAGCTTTTGCTAGCGGCAGATATACGCCTAAATCTATTGTCTATGATACGAAGAAGACCTATTGGGATGGCAAGGAGTATTACACGCCCAAAAACTACAGCGAGAAATACTCTGGTCCAGTCAGCATTCGCAAAGCTCTAGAGCTGTCCCTGAATGTTCCCGCTGTCAAGATCGGTCAGGCCGTAGGACTCAATAAGGTGATTGAGGTCGTTCGGACTCTGGGGATGAAAAGTCAGATTGAACCGGTGATTTCTTTGCCTCTGGGTGCGGTCGATCTGACGCCTTTAGAGATGGCTAGTGCTTTTGCGACTTTTGCCAACAATGGCTGGCATTCGGATCCTACTTTTATAGTCCAGGTAACTGACAGTAATGGCGATGTCCTGCTAGATAACACGCCCGAACCGCAACGGGTGCTCGACCCTTGGGCTGTGGCTACTCTCAATGACGTGTTGCAGGGTGTGATTAATAACGGAACTGGCAAGGCAGCTAAAATGGAGGGGCGTCCTGCTGCTGGCAAGACTGGTACTACCTCTTCCGAGCGAGATATTTGGTTTGTCGGCTATGTGCCCCAGCTCTCAGTTGCTGTTTGGGTGGGCAATGATGACTACAAACCTCTGAGAGATAAAGCTACTGGTGGCAAGTACGTCGCACCGATCTGGCGCGATTTTATGCGGCAAGCCCTGGTCAATGAACCAGTGCATAATTTTCGCTATGCTGGGGAATTTTCCCGCCCGCGCTAGGATGATTGTAGCGGGTATCACAATAGTCTGTTAGGATGGCTTTTCAATCTCAGACTTCATCCGTTCCAGGGTGAGGTTCATCTGGTCAAACATTTGCTGGGGCGTGATGCCAAATTGACCCAGCTGGGTTTTTAACTGCTCGACCGTCATCTGGGCCATGAAGTCTTGGGAAAGCTCAAAGCGCTTCATAAAGATGCAGTAGCGATCCATCAAGGCTTCCATTTGCTGGATGAATAATTTTTTGCCTTCGCGGTCAAATTTGCCGTAGTCACTTCCAAGTTGGACGAGAGACTGGTACTCGGAAAACAACTTCTTGGCTTCTTCCTGGACTATATCAGAATCAAAAAATCCCATTGTTCTTGAGGTTGATTTGCTTGAGCGGTAGTGCGCGGTACTGTGCATCTACTCGTATTTTAGTGCAGCCTTTCGTTTCGGGAAAATGCGGTTTTCCGTATCATCCGCCTAGTCCGGGCAGATCCCCTGTCAACAGGATGCCCTCCATTTCTACAGATGGCGTTGCACAATTGGTGGATGAAGTAGACAAGGGAGACTTGGTAGACAAGGGAGACTTTCTCATTATTCCATAAATGTGCAACCCCAACAGTTTATCCTTTATAATTTATCCTGATAAGTCGTCTTCTTCGTTTTATGACATCACCAGAAAAGCAAATAGAAGATACAGCCTTGTTGCAGCGGGTATGGCGTGGGCAACGGGAAAATATCCTAATCGTGGTAATTGCCCTGATTATATCGCTGTTGCTGCGGACAGTTGTGGCGGAACCCCGCTACATCCCCTCGGATTCAATGGTGCCAACTTTGAGAGTGGATGACAGGCTTGTAGTAGAAAAAGTATCCTACAATTTTCGTCCACCGGCGAGGGGTGAGATAGTAGTCTTTGAACCGCCCAAACTGCTGCAAAGACTGGGATACACTACAGATCAAGCCTTCATCAAGCGGATTATTGCAGAACCAGGCCAAACTCTGGAAGTAAAAAATGGTAAAGTCTACCTGGATAATCAACCCCAGGAGGAAGACTACATTGCCGAGTTGCCAGAATATTCCTGGGGCCCTGCCCAGGTTCCGGTTGACCAATTATTTGTGATGGGAGACAACCGCAACAACAGCAATGACTCCCACATTTGGGGCTTTTTGCCCAAGCAGAATATCATTGGTCGCGCCTGCTTTCGCTTTTGGCCACCTAACCGCATTGGTCTAATCTAATATCTCTGTTGGGCTATCTAAATATTTATACTTAGATAAAAGAGAGGGCGATCGTCAGACACCCCTATAACGCACCGATATTGGCGGTGCGTTAAGCAATTCAAAATTCGGCGTTGCACATTTTTGGGATGATAGCAGTCAATGGTTGCCGTTCCCAGGCGGGAGCCAGGGAACGAGGAAAATTGCCACGAGGAAAATTGAATAAGCTAATATAGTCTATTCTAGAACATTTATGACTATTTCAATTGACCATTCA
>JACOMV010000391.1 GCA_014324065.1 Hormoscilla sp. SP12CHS1
AGCTGAATTGGGTCTGCATTGAGTATAGCTCTAGTTTAGCACAAAAATGTTCTACTTGTTTCCTGAACAAGCTGTAATTCGCATCCCGCAGTAACAACAGATGAAACCTTGCTTTTGTAACAAGGTGTTATAAACATCTGTTTTCTCCCGTCCGCTGAGAAGATCGTAGCTAGGTGTCCAGTCTTCGTTAGCGAGTGCTTTCCATGCAGTCAAGCTTTCTGGTTCTTCACCTTTCTTGATATATTTCATCGATTGAGAATTTCTCTCCTGCGGATCAGTACATCAGCGCTGACGAATTCTGGTTCGTCTTCGCCAATTTCTGCTGCTAGCTGTTGGCGCAACTCTTTAGCACCATTGATATCCCCCTTGTCGATCAGTCGGAATAACTCCAGCAGATCGTCTTTGATATCTTGAGGACGTTCGGGAACATCCATCAAGTCTTCCAGAATGCGATTGCTATCTAGACCAAAGGAACTTGACGGACGCTTGGCAACAATTCCATTATCTGTTTTTTCTAGAATGTAAATTCCCTGGGGTTTAATGTGACTGACTACTTGCGGTGAATGGGTGGTGACGATAAATTGGCAGTTCGGAAACGTTCGTGTTAATGCTGGAATAATCTCCCGTTGCCATTTGGGGTGAAGGTGTAGTTCAATTTCATCGATGAGAACGACGCCTTTCCCTTGGAGTGGATCTGATAAACCTGGGTTAGCAATTGCCAAACGCCTTGCCAAGTCTCCTACCATTGCTAGCAAGCATTTTTCTCCATCAGAAAGTTGGTTTACGATCAATTCTTCACCTTCTTTTTCTAAATTCATGCGGACAGGAGAACACCTGACACGCAAATTTGAAAATTCTGGTATCAGTAAATATATCGCTTTTCTAACAGCTTATAGCTGTACATCTCGGTATTTGATTATGTGATATTCTATCTCTTTTTCATTTTCTTGCTGCCGTAATAATTCTAGTTTATTTTCATTTTCTATATCCTCTTGATTTCTAAACCATTCAAAAAATATCCTAAAGTCTATTTCGCCACTTTCAAGCGCACCATCATAGGCATCGATCGCTGCGCGAAAAATCGGCTCAAATGAATGCTGCTTGCGAATCCTTAACGGAATATCCAGCACTACACGATTTACAGCATAAAAAATCATAACTGGCAGATTGAATTGAGGATCTTCGTTTAACTGACTATGTATCTTTTCGACAAATGTTTCCAACTCTGTTAGCTTGCTGCTGGGATCTCCATTCCGAGCCTTTGTTAAAGACCAAGTTACTTTCCGATCCTCATGTAAAATATCAATCTCGTGATGTGTCTCCCTGTCTTTATTCGTAATATCTTCGTTCTTAAATGGCCGTCCCGATTTTTCCGGAACGGTAGCACTATTGCTTTGAGTTTGAATTCTTCCTGTGAACCAAGACAGCAAAATTGAGATACAATCAAGAATACTAGATTTTCCCACGCCGTTGATACCGATGAGTACGGTTGGTTCGTCAGCATCGAACTCCAAGATCATCTGGTCAATTCCGCGAAATCCTTTTATGCTCAAGCGCTTAACTCTCATGGTTTTCTCCTTCTCTCTCTTGCTATGGTAACATTAACTCAACCTATGGCGACATTAGCTCCAGATGGCTGCGCCGTGTCTCGTGGGTAGTGCGATTAGCGAGACACGGCCTACACAACCAGTATATAACAAGTCGTGCAGGAGTCGTGCAATAAGCTCCCTCGCAGGGAGTTCCCTCGCAGGGATATCTTAACTCCCTCGACGATCCCCCAGAATGTTTGCACTTTTGATGCGCGACTTGCTATAAGGGACTTCCCAAAAATCAATTACCCAATTTCTCTCGCTGTACCAATTGGTGTATCTAGACTACTGGAGCCTAAGTCCATTATCCCCCGGGGTAGAGGTGGGTCTAAAGGCTTCATAGATATGATGATATCAGCTAAGGATATCGCCTCCGTTCTATCCGATAAGGAGCAGGATGAATTGCCATTTAATCATACCTAAGTGTCGTTATCACCCGGGGTAGAGGTGGATCTAAAGGCTTCATAGATATGATGATATCAGCTAAGGATATCGCCTCCGTTCTATCGGATAAGGAACAGGATGAATTGCCATTTAATCATACCTAAGTGTCATTATCCCCCGAGGTAGAGGTGGATCTAAAGGCTTCATAGATATGATGATATCAGCTAAGGATATCGCCTCCGTTCTATCGGATAAGGAATAGGATGAATTGCCATTTAATCATACCTAAGTGTCATTATCACCCGGGGTAGAGGTGGATCTAAAGGCTTCATAGATATGATGATATCAGCTAAGGGAGTCCCAAAAAATAAATTCTCCAATGCCTGCCCCTCGTACCAACCGGTGTATCTAGACCGCTGGATAATTCTGGAGGATTATTTATTTGGAGTTCCCTAACGGTAGTGGGTCATAGAGGGTACCTGTTTGACTACGGTCCTGTGTCCCCCCGTGCTCAACCGCGCTCCCGGGAGGACACAGTCCGCCCTGGGTTTCAGGCACTAAAATCACTACCGGACGGAATGACCACTACCGCTATAAGGAGGAAAATTTCTATGTCTCTGAACGTCGAACTGTTAGAACAAAGTTTTGATCTCATCAAACCCCGTGCGGACGAATTTTCCACGAGCTTCTATAACAACCTGTTTACGGACAATCCCGAAGCTAAACCATTGTTTGCTAATACAGACATGGCAAAGCAGAAAAAGAAGCTGATGGATTCATTAGTATTAGTAGTTGACAATCTCCGCCAACCTGAGGTGCTGACGAATACATTGAAGGAACTGGGAGCCTGCCACGTGAAATATGGCACTTTGTCAGAACATTACCCCTTGGTAGGAGGAGCCATTCTGAAGACTTTTGAGTCCTATCTGGGTTCAGACTGGACGCCAGAAGTGAAACAGGCTTGGGTGGATGCCTATGGGGCAATTACTGAATTGATGTTAGCAGGAGCCGAAGAGGCGAAATCAGCCTAGTGTCAGTGGTCAGTTGTAAGAGGTAGGTGGTCAGTTGTATTAGAGGTAGGTGGTCAGTTGTCAACTAACAACTATAGAGAGTCTAAATCAGTTGTGCAAATCGAGCCCTTTATGCAATAAGGGCGAACCTAAATCATTTGTGTAAATTTTCCGGGGCGATTGTCATCGCCCCGCAGCACAACTCTCTTTGAGGCTTGCTATACCAAAGCCTGGAACTCTGCCTGCCTGCGAATTTTATCTGTCTTATCGACTTGCACTTGCGACTGCTGTCCCTTAGGAAAGAGTAATTCTACAGGGATCGTTAGTAAGGAGATCGCCACTAACATTACTCTCACATAAGAGTTAACATGCTGGCGAACTGGCCCAAGTATTTGCTCATCTTCCATGTCCCAACATAAATGAGTATAAGCCAAAGTTTCCATATTTCCTAGCACCACCTAAAAAATATCTAATGGTTGTCATCAGCAGCCCGCGCAGGCGGGCTTGGTTATTGTCGCCCCACCAGAAATGGTGAGGGTGGGGGCGTGAGCGCTTGACAGAAGCTAATTATAATAGTAATGTGCGATTCGTTTAAAGTAAACTGACTTGACACAAATCAAGAAAGGGGAGCGTTACCAGGGAATCATTAGCCCTGAGA
>JACOMV010000392.1 GCA_014324065.1 Hormoscilla sp. SP12CHS1
TAGCTGAATTGGGTCTGCATTGAGTATAGCTCTAGTTTAGCACAAAAATGTTCTACTTGTTTCCTGAACAAGCTGTATACACATTTTCTCAATTGAAAGTCCCGCCACGCGGTGTCTCCTGGGAGTTCGATGTCCTCCCTCCAGGGGACGCGCCTTAAGCACCCCCCAGAGGGGGGACATCGTGGTCGCACTACCCAGGAGACACCGCCAGGGAATTGACAGCCATTGTATTGTTATTTAGTAGTGGCGACCCAACTCCATAAATGTCACGGACAAGCAGCCGGGGCCGCCCACCATATTAGCCTCTGCTCTATTCTCGATTTTCCCTTGACCATTATCATGCTTTAATACCAAAACACGGGCATTTATTGCCCTTCGATATCCCCCAGAGGGGACGCGCCTTAAGCACTACCCCAGAGATATCGAAGCCTCCTGTGTCCTCTATCTAGTCGAACAATCTGCGATATACTGTTAAGAGTGAGAAATATAACTTCACAAAACTTTACCTTATCGGCCCAGATGAGAGTCACCTCCGAGCAAGGGAATATATTTTCAGAACCAAAGGTTCTGGAAAATTTTCTGTTAGGTTGTCAAGAAACAGCTATTGCTAAAGATAGTACAATGATTGTCAGCATCTCGCAAGAGATTCCCCTAGTGGACCCACTGGCGGTGATGGCAGCGATCGCCCCTTCGGATCGACTGCAGTTTTACTGGGAAAGCGCAGGGGATGCGATCGCTGCCATTGATGCTGCCACAAGTATAAAGATAACCCAGGCCGATCGATTCAGAAAAGCCCAAGAATTTATTCATACATGTCTGGCAAATACGATTAGCATTGGCGATCTCGATCTCCGGTTTGCTGGCCCGCATTTTTTTTGCAGCTTCACATTTTTTGGACAGCAGTCGGAGTCAGTTTTTCCAGCAGCAACAGTGTTTTTACCACGTTTACAGGTAGCTTGTAGCGCCAACCATTGTATCTTAGTGACGAATTTAGCGATCGGTCCTCTGGCGGACATTAAAAGCATATGCTCAAAGTTATGGTGGGACTGGCATAAAATTAGTTTATGCAATAATAACGGATTCCATAAAGCCGCAGGAAATAAATTGCCAACTGGACAATTATCAGATTACTGTGTCCCCCCCCTGCGACTAGCGATCCTGGGGGACACAGAAGATAAATTCAAGCAGACGGTGGGTGAAGCATTAGAGTTGATTCGCTCGGAAAGATTGAGTAAAATAGTGATCGCCCATGGGATCTCGATCCAAGCTAAAGTACCATTTAGGGAGAGAGAAGCGCTGCATAATTTACGCCAGCTCCATGGAGATTGCCATATATTTATGGTAAGTAATGGTGAAGGAAAGAGTTTTATCGGGGCGACGCCAGAAAGGTTAATGAGAATTCGGTGTGTCCCGGACAGTGGGATGAGCGCGCTGTGTCCCCCGAGTAGTGATCCTAGCGCTCCCGAGGGATACAGTTTCGGGACAGAGAATCAGCAGCTATTCACAGAGGCATTAGCCGGTTCAGCACCTCGGGGAAAAACGAGAAGGGAAGATGCAGATTTTGCCAATAGTTTACTCGCTAGCGAAAAAGAAAGACGGGAACACCAATTTGTGATAGATTATATTAAAGGATGCTTATCGAAGTTAGACTTAAAGCCGGAAATATTGCCAATGCCAAAGTTACGGAAACTAGCGAATATCCAACATTTGTGGACCCCGATCGAGGCACTTTTGCCTCCAGGAGTGCATCCTTTGTCAATACTGGCAGCATTGCATCCGACGCCAGCGGTGGCGGGTACGCCCAGAGAAATAGCCTGCCAGGAAATACCTAGGTATGAAAGCTTCGATCGGGGTTTATATGCCGCGCCCTTGGGTTGGGTAGATGGACGCGGAAATAGCGAGTTTGTAGTAGGAATTAGGTCAGCGCTGATAGAAGGCGATCGGGCGACAGTTTATGCGGGTGCGGGTATAGTAGCCGGTTCAGATCCGGAGAAAGAACTGGCAGAAATTCAGCTGAAATTTCAAGCATTGTTGCAAGCGTTAGTATAAGTAATCGCCATGAGGAACGGGTGTGGTCATGCATTAGTTGCATTAGTAGAGAATAATATTCTCTCGAGATAATTGCACAAGGGGATCCCATCAAAACCCAACGGGTTTTGACCACACCTATTTCATACAGCATATAGCCCAAATTTCTCCGCCATGCCGTTTTTGGGTAAATTACAAGGCGAGAGGCGCGAATTTTGAACGACAGTGGGTGCCCACCCTACGCATTATTTATCTTTGTTATAGCGTTTCTCAAATTGATGTGATACAGCCGCCCGAACCCTAAAGGATCCGGCTACAGGAACAAAGCCCCAGCTCCCCGGGTAACGCCCCCTCCGCTGCGCAGGGGCTAGAAGTGAGATGCATCCATCTCCGACAGCATATCACACTAATCTGAGAACTGCTATATTTTTGTTCTGCCACCGCTTCCAGAGCTCATAAGCCTTACTCCCGCCCTTAGTACAGTTCCAGAGCATCTCAATAATTTGAGTCTGATTGTGCTTGGCTTTCAACAATTTACGAGCCTGGGAAGCTGGGGTGATGGTAATTTCCAGTAGCCTAACTGGCGGAACTGGCGATCGTCCCCCACTCTGAGGGCCCAAATAAGGCAGATCGCCTCCTAGAACCCTTGATACGGAGCCCTTGTTACTGGCGATCGCGGCCCGGGTTTACCTTCTATCTACGGCATCCTGTAGCAATGGCCACTCTGCTACTGCTTCATCTGCTCTTTACCTGCATGGGCACTGGCACTCTTAGGCAGTCCCCAGTAATTTTTTTTGTTGGAGATTGCATAACTGCGTTCAGCCTGGCTCCCTTTGTGTTATGCCATTTTCGGTGCTGGGATTTGGGATGCAATCTTTCCATGGATCGCCGGCGATACCCCTTTCAAAATAAGCTGATTTTATGCGTTATGCACGGTCATAGTCTCTAAAATTAAATAAATTTACGGATTGACAAAACTTAAATTAATCGATTATAGCGAAGACAGCGTCCCCCATCCCCAGACCAATCCCTAAAAAGTCGGCTCATGTTACCGGTGTTTGACGCCGACCGATCGGATCCCAATCCTGATTCTTCTCAGCTTTTCGATCGCACGAGGCTACTAATGGTAAAATGATTTCCGAGATTGCTAGAGAAATCCCCCTGGACCAGATTATACTGCCGGAATCTCAACCCCGTCAGTATTTTGATGACGCTGCTATGCAGCAGTTGACTGCCAGTGTTAAGCAATCTGGGATTATTCAACCGGTGGTGGTACGGCCCGTGGGGGAAAATCTCTATGAATTGGTAGCTGGCGAGCGCCGGTATCATGCAGCGAAATCTGCGGGGCTTCAATCTCTACCGACGGTCATTAAAAAACTGGATCGAAAGGAGGCCCTACAACTCGCCCTTTTGGAAAATATCCAAAGAGAAGACCTTAATGCTATTGAGGAGACACAAGCGATTTTGCAACTGCTGGCTCTTCATATTGAGTTTGAGGTGGGCGAGGTTCCTAAGTTACTTTACAGCTTGTTCACAAGTTAGCTAGTACAGGAGCAGCATTTTGTAAACCAGTTCTTAAACGCAGTTGTTCCAATCAGC
>JACOMV010000393.1 GCA_014324065.1 Hormoscilla sp. SP12CHS1
AAAAAAAAGTTTCCCAAAAAATCGAAAAAAGGGTTGACACTTGGAAATCTAGTTGTTAGATTAGAGAAGTGCCCGAAAAAGAGGTCGCGATGAAGCGGCGCTCCCAAGGCGGACCGAACCTAGAAAAAAAAATAGTTTGAAAGCTAAGAAGCTTAAGTACCTCGTCAAAGAAAATTAAGTTTCCGGGGAAACCTAGGAACTATAGTAAGTCAAAAAGCCGCAAACGGCGACGTGATTATCACGGAGAGTTTGATCCTGGCTCAGGATGAACGCTGGCGGTCTGCTTAACACATGCAAGTCGAACGAAGTCTTCGGACTTAGTGGCGGACGGGTGAGTAACACGTGAGAATCTGCCTTCAGGTCGGGGATAACAGTTGGAAACGACTGCTAATACCGGATGTGCCTTCGGGTGAAAGATTAATCGCCAGAAGATGAGCTCGCGTCTGATTAGCTAGTTGGTGGGGTAAAAGCCTACCAAGGCGACGATCAATAGCTGGTCTGAGAGGATGAGCAGCCACACTGGGACTGAGACACGGCCCAGACTCCTACGGGAGGCAGCAGTGGGGAATGCAATGGGCGAAAGCCTGACGGAGCAAGACCGCGTGAGGGAGGAAGGCCTTTGGGTTGTAAACCTCTTTTGTCAGGGAAGAAATTATGACGGTACCTGACGAATCAGCCTCGGCTAACTCCGTGCCAGCAGCCGCGGTAATACGGAGGAGGCAAGCGTTATCCGGAATCATTGGGCGTAAAGCGTCAGTAGGTGGCCAAGTAAGTCTGCTGTCAAAGACCACAGCTTAACTGTGGAAAGGCAGTGGAAACTGCCTGGCTAGAGTACGGTAGGGGTAGAGGGAATTCCAGGTGTAGCGGTGAAATGCGTAGAGATCTGGAAGAACACCGGTGGCGAAAGCGCTCTACTGGGCCGTAACTGACACTGAGGGACGAAAGCTAGGGGAGCGAAAGGGATTAGATACCCCTGTAGTCCTAGCCGTAAACGATGGATACTAGGTGTAGCACGTATCGACCCGTGCTGTATCGGAGCCAACGCGTTAAGTATCCCGCCTGGGGAGTACGCGCGCAAGCGTGAAACTCAAAGGAATTGACGGGGGCCCGCACAAGCGGTGGAGTATGTGGTTTAATTCGATGCAACGCGAAGAACCTTACCAGGGCTTGACATGTCGCGAATCTGGGGGAAACCTCGGAGTGCCGAAAGGAACGCGAACACAGGTGGTGCATGGCTGTCGTCAGCTCGTGTCGTGAGATGTTGGGTTAAGTCCCGCAACGAGCGCAACCCTCGTCTTTAGTTGCCATCATTAAGTTGGGAACTCTAGAGAGACTGCCGGTGACAAACCGGAGGAAGGTGGGGACGACGTCAAGTCAGCATGCCCCTTACGTCCTGGGCGACACACGTACTACAATGGTGGGGACAAAGGGCAGCCAACTTGCAAAAGTGAGCTAATCCCGAAAACCTCGCCTCAGTTCAGATCGCAGGCTGCAACTCGCCTGCGTGAAGGAGGAATCGCTAGTAATCGCAGGTCAGAATACTGCGGTGAATTCGTTCCCGGGCCTTGTACACACCGCCCGTCACACCATGGAAGTTGGCCACGCCCGAAGTCATTACTCCAACCTTTCGAGGAGGAGGATGCCGAAGGTAGGGCTGATGACTGGGGTGAAGTCGTAACAAGGTAGCCGTACCGGAAGGTGTGGCTGGATCACCTCCTTTACAGGGAGACCAACTTGGCACACCGAAAGCAAGAGTTTCTTAGGTGAGGCACAAGCAATCCCAGGTCGGTCGAGGTCAAAAAAAGCATTAGCTTTCAAACTAGGTTGGGTTCGGCGATGGGCTATTAGCTCAGGTGGTCAGAGCGCACCCCTGATAAGGGTGAGGTCCCTGGTTCAAGTCCAGGATGGCCCAGCTGAAAAAAAGAGAAAAGTGGGGGTATAGCTCAGTTGGTAGAGCGCTGCTTTTGCAAGGCAGAAGTCAGCGGTTCGAGTCCGCTTACCTCCACTAAGATCGGGCAGGCGAGACGCCCTACGAGAAAAACTTCAGCAACTCATATGCGTGATTGGACGAGTGAGCCTGCTGGAGGGAAAATCCAGCATGAGAACCTTGAAAACTGCATAGCAACAAACCAGGTAGAGAAATCTATCACAGACATTAAAAAGATCAAGCTAAAAAGGGCTGACGGTGGATACCTAGGCACACAGAGGCGAAGAAGGACGTGGCTACCGACGAAACGCTTCGGGGAGCTGGAAGCTTGCTGAGATCCGGAGATGTCCGAATGGGGCAACCCTTTGTACTACCTGCTGAATATATAGGCAGGAAAGAGCGAACCGGGCGAACTGAAACATCTTAGTAGCCCGAGGAAAAGAAAGCAAAAGCGATTCCCCTAGTAGCGGCGAGCGAAGCGGGAACAGCCTAAACCACTAGCTATAAGCTAGTGGGGTAGTGGGACAGCACCACGGGAGATGGCGGACTAGACGAAGCAGTTGAAAACTGCACCAGAGAAGGTGAAAGTCCTGTAGTCAAAAGAACAAAATCCCCAGCTGAATCCCGAGTAGCACGGGACACGTGGAATACCGTGTGAATCAGCCAGGACCACCTGGTAAGGCTAAAAACTACTGTGTGACCGATAGCGAACGAGTACCGCGAGGGAAAGGTGAAAAGAACCCCGGGAGGGAAGTGAAAAAGAACATGAAACCGTCAGCTTACAAGCAATGGGAGGACGATTAAACGTCTAACCGTGTGCCTGTTGAAGAATGAGCCGGCGACTTATAGGCGATGGCAGGTTAAGACGGTGAAAGTCGAAGCCAAAGCGAAAGCGAGTCTGAAAAGGGCGTATAGTCATCGTTTATAGACCCGAACCCGGGTGATCTAACCATGTCCAGGATGAAGCAAGGGTAACACCTTGTGGAGGTCCGCACCGACCGATGTTGAAAAATCGGCGGATGAGGTGTGGTTAGGGGTGAAATGCCAATCGAACCCGGAACTAGCTGGTTCTCCCCGAAATGCGTTGAGGCGCAGCGGTTGAGGTCAAATCTGGGGGTAAAGCACTGTTTCGGTGCGGGCTGCGAGAGCGGTACCAAATCGAGACAAACTCAGAATACCAGATGTATTGCTCAGCCAGTGAGACGGTGGGGGATAAGCTTCATCGTCAAGAGGGAAACAGCCCAGACCACCTGCTAAGGTCCCAAAATGACTGCTAAGTGAGAAAGGAGGTGGGGGTGCTTAGACAACCAGGAGGTTTGCCTAGAAGCAGCAATCCTTGAAAGAGTGCGTAATAGCTCACTGGTCAAGGGCTCCTGCGCCGAAAATGAACGGGGCTAAGCAGTATACCGAAGCTGTGGGATTGTTAAAACAATCGGTAGGGGAGCGTTCCGTATAGGGAGAAGCAGTAGCGGCAAGCAGCTGTGGACAGTACGGAAGTGAGAATGTCGGCTTGAGTAGCGCAAACTAGGGTGAGAATCCCTAGCCCCGAAACCCTAAGGGTTCCTCCGGCAGGCTCGTCCGCGGAGGGTTAGTCAGGACCTAAGGCGAGGCCGAAGGGCGTAGTCGATGGACAACGGGTCAACAATCCCGTACCGGTGCTAGTAGGTGCAGAGGGACGGAGAAGGTCAAGACCAGCCGGACGATGGTTACCGGTTCAAGCAAGCAAGGCGTAGAGGGATGGGGAAAACATCCGGAGTTGAGCTGCGAGTACGAGCTGCTACGGCGGCGAAGTGGGACGAGATCGAGCTTCCAAGAAAAGCTCTAAACACTATTGCTAGGACTGCCTGTACCCGAAACCGACACAGGTAGGGAGGTAGAGAATACTAAGGGGCGCGAGATAACTCTCTCTAAGGAACTCGGCAAAATGGCCCCGTAACTTCGGGAGAAGGGGTGCCCTCAGAAATGGGGGTCGCAGTGAAGAGGCCCAGGCGACTGTTTACCAAAAACACAGGTCTCCGCGAAGTCGCAAGACGAAGTATGGGGGCTGACGCCTGCCCAGTGCCGGAAGGTTAAGGAAGTTGGTCAGGGGTAACCCGAAGCTGACGACTGAAGCCCCGGTGAACGGCGGCCGTAACTATAACGGTCCTAAGGTAGCGAAATTCCTTGTCGGGTAAGTTCCGA
>JACOMV010000394.1 GCA_014324065.1 Hormoscilla sp. SP12CHS1
TAGCTGAATTTGGTCTGCATTGAGTATAGCTCTAGTTTAGCACAAAAATGTTCTACTTGTTTCCTGAACAAGCTGTAAAAGGAGTAAATCAATCGTAGATCGTGACAATGGTGCATCTTCTCAAGAGGATGTGGAAATCATACAACAGGATATAATAGATATATCCATCGAAGTAGGCAGTGGTTGTGAATGGAGAGGTAGGGGAGTAGAACCACAGTGGAACAATTATAAATCTCAGAAAGCCTACGATCATATTGAGCGTCATCATGGTCCGAAAAAGAAGCCTAGCACAATTCAGGGGCGCGCTGGTAGCACTCAAGACGAGCAAGGGCAGTCGTTCAAAACCGAAAACTGGGTGGAGGCTGAAAAAGTGACACCAAAACATCCGGGTCGGTATATAATCGATTTCAAGCGTCCTATCGGTCGAGTTTATCATCCTGATGGCACAATAACTGAAGATGTAACGAGAGCAGTTGTTGTCAGAAATGCTGATGGAACGCTGAAGTCAGCCTATCCGGTAACTGATGGTGTTGTTTTGAAATAATTAAATAGGAGGAAAACAAGTGAATAATTATCAAAAGTTTGAGCTGCAATTAGCAGAACCTTGGGTATGGCCAGGTCTCGAACCCCCGGATGACCCATTAGGAGAACTTGATGATTTAGAAATCAGCTTGCGAAAATTCTGCTTTGAATGCAACCATAAAGTAGCAATCAGAATCGCTGGAGAAGTAAAATATATCTTTTTAGACCCCGATATTATTCTGATTCTCAATGAACTCCCGGAAAAAATATCCCAATTAGCTAGCGGGGAAAAAATTGAGCTTGACTTTCCCGAAAGTTGGATGATTATCGAGTTTGTGCCTGCGGAAGGTGAAGTTAGCTGCACTCTCAGAAAGTTTGGAGATCGCTGCCAACAGATACAATTTATTCTCGATCTTCCTCAAGTATTAGGAGTGTTAAAGAGTTTTCTAGATACTGTCATCCAAATGGCACGAGAGCGGGGTTATATCTCCCATCTTGCACATTTGACGATTAGTCTCATGGCCCGCCGTTCAAACCCAAAGGCTTTTAGCTAAAGTCGGTTGAAATTATATTCTACGTTTCAATGTTTTGCAAATATGCTCATCATGTTGAAGAAAAACTCTGCTATACTTAACAAGTCACCGATTCAAGATGCATGGTTAATCCCAGCACAGTAGGCGATCGCCATCAAATCACTGCTCATGCCATGAATACAAAACTCGTTAAAATCCTAGAAGAGTTAGGTATTCTGGAATGCGATCGCGGCTTTGATAGTTTTGCACGGCAGGGGCTTCTCAACTAAATTTCTGCAGATCCTCTAAATGTAGGGTGGAATGTCACTGACTTAAGGTTGGTGGGCGGTGCCCATCCTACGAGTTTTCAAGACTTTCAGCGCTCAACTCCGGCTTATATCAGTGCCATTCAATGTAGGGTAGGTAAAGCTCACCCTACCAACATGACTGCTATGATAGTATATCATGCTTCAAAAAAGTTAAGACATAACCTGGTAAAGTTGACTTTACTTTGTTATCTTAATTAAGGATTAGCGTCCTTGTAACCCATCATTAGCGAAATTAGATGAAAGCTATGAAACAGGCTATTGCTATCAGACACGTTTCCTTCGAGGATCTGGGTAACTTAACTGAAGCTCTCGATCTCCAAGGTTATACCATAAGCTATATCGAAGCGGATCCTGGTTTTCTAGATAAGATTAATCCTTACGATCCGGACTTGATCGTGGTGTTAGGTGGACCGATTGGAGCCTACGACGAACATCATTACCCTTTTGTCAAGGATGAGTTAGACTTGCTGGAGAAGCGTTTAGCAGCGGATTTACCTACGTTGGGGATCTGCTTGGGTGCTCAATTGATGGCACGGGCACTTGGCGCTAAGGTATATCCAGGTGATGAAAAAGAAATTGGTTGGTCGCCGATAGAGCTTAGCGATGCAGGCCAGCAATCACCTTTAAGCTATTTGGCACCAGAGCATACTGCTGTACTGCACTGGCATGGAGATACTTTCGATCTGCCTCCAGGTTCTACTCATCTAGCCTCCAGCAATAAGTACAGAAACCAAGCTTTTGCGTCAGGAAAATGTGGTCTGGCATTGCAGTTTCATCCAGAGGTAACAGCGCGGGGACTAGAACGTTGGTTTATTGGTCATGCCTGTGAAATTAGTTCGACCCCCAATATTACTATTGCTGGATTGCGTAAAGATACAGTCCGTTATAGCAAAAGCTTAGAAGTGCAAGCGCGTCAATTCTGGCAAGCCTGGTTAAAAGAGGTGGCTGCGTAAGACAACTAATAGACCTCTTGCATAAATACCAAAATGGATCCGAAATGGGCACCTTTGTCGAATCATAAAGGTAGCGGTTGCCTCCAATACCAGGTAGCTGTAGGGCAGATGCAACCAATGCGATCGCCCTCTGGCTACACCACACGGCTGCGCATGCGCGATCCGACCTTCTGATGCGTGGAAGAGGCAATGCTCGCTAAATGTGGCTACCAACGTAAAGCGGGACAAAGAGGCCAACTGCGATCGCCCCTTTTGCCTGTGGGCTGAAAGTCTTGCATCATCGGCTGTCCCGGCTTAAGTTGGTAGCCGCAGGGGAAGCAGTTGTAGGCAATAACTTTGGTAATGTCCAGCTTGATGCCCCAACTCCACCCACGCCGCCGACTTTAATTGAGGGCACTCCAGAGGATGAGATGATAACGGGTACAGCAGGCAATGATTTGATTTTTGGCTTCGCAGGCGATGACTCCCTCGAAGGTGGTGGAGATGCCGACACCCTCACTAGCGGCACGGGAGATGACTTCCTCTTGGGCGGTTTCGGGAATGACTTTCTCAATGGAGGTCCAGGAGACGATATTCTCGCTGGCGGACAGGTCAAGATATTCTCCTGGGCGATAATGGTAGCGATACCTTCGTACTGTCTCCCGATCGGGGGGTGACTGATATCAGAGATGCGGACTTACTCGTTACTTTCTCCCCTGGAGTCGATCTGATCCAGATCGAGCTGACGGCAGAATTAACACCCGATGACCTGATTCTGGAAGCCTTGGGCGTTAACACTTTAATCTTGAATGCATCGTCAGATGAAATCTTAGGTATCGTCAGCAAGGCAATACCCGAGGATGTGCAGGATAGTTTGGTCTTCGTCGATGTGATTTGATGAGCATTCTCTATCTCATAACGGTGGATACCCCCAAACCCCCCTTAGTAAGGGGGGCTTTAAGAGCCCGATCGCACCATGAACCATTTACATATTAGCGATTTGCTGGGCCAACCAGATAGCCGCCGCAAAATTATCCGATTCCAACCGGGACAATGTTTGTGATAATAACTCAATAGGCAAACCCCCGATCGCGTAGCGTGCGCGCAGCGCAATCGCCTCAGAAATAGCACATTGCTGATACTTACCATTTGGCTGCAAGCGAAACGCCAGCACTCTTTTACCCTGAATATCTACCACCCAATATTCCGGTATTTTTAACTCGGCATAAACTTCCTTCTTTTCATCTAGGGCGTGTCATCAATTAAGCCAGACGACAGCGGCAGCGAGGTAGATAGCACCTAGCCCGGGTCGCGCGCAGCG
>JACOMV010000395.1 GCA_014324065.1 Hormoscilla sp. SP12CHS1
ATTTCCTGGAGTGACTTCCTCATTCCACCGAGTACGAAAGTCATTCGGTGGCGGCAAAAGGTTACTCCTTGGCGGACGTGAGCACCGCCTTGGCGGACGTAAGCGCCGCTTTGGCCGGAGTAAGCACCGCCTTGGCCGAGGTAAAGTCCTCCAATGTCATGATACTCAAAATTTAGCTGTCTCTCGATCTAGTATAGCAGTACCCGCCCGTGGGATCTGGGCTTTATCGCGATCGACCTGATGCTGTCTGCAATCTAACATACCACATCTATTGGAGAAACGCTTAAAATGGCTGTAGTGCCGGTTAGCAACCGGTTCTCTTCCTTTACCATTATTGTGTGGAGTCTTTTCCGAGGGCCCGGCGGGGGTTCAAACCCACGCTATCCCATTCGCACTACCCGGGGGATAGGGCCGCCTCATAGCTAAAGTCGGTTGAAAATCGACGGCAAATCTTGTCGGTTGACTATCTGGAGGGTCAAAACCCGTCGATCGTTCATGGGCCCCAAACCCCCGGATCCCCCCTGTGAGCCCCTGCCTCCCCCCTGCCCCCTGCAAAACCTTGAGGTATTGAGATATGAGAGGTCCGTGACTACACCATTATAGATCCCACGGGCTCGGTGAGAAATGCTATAATATAATGACTGCATTAAGGTCGGTATGATAATAACAGTCGATCGGATGAATCAAATTAGCCTGAGCGACGAGGGATGGGCAGGAGTAAAGTCGATCTGCTCCCAATTGCATTTGTCAGTATCGGAATTACTAGAACAACTGGGGCAGAGTAAGTTGGCTATCATTACCCGTGAGAAACTGGTAATAGCTCACACAGAAATCAAGGGTAACAATCAAACTTGGCTAGATCCAGACCCTTATGATTGGGGCCCCGACGGACAGCCCAAAGGGAAACCAGTCGAATATATTCCTGGAGTAGGGATGGTGGTGTGGTCATAGTTGCTCTGCCTAGCCATATTCCTAGAGGGCATGAGCAACAAGGAACTAGACCTGCTGTAGTCGTAGGCACAGTTTGGGGAGAAGTACGTTATCCGACGATAGCGATCGTGCCCGTGACTACCCAGACTGGTTCTTGGTCCTGTAGCAATCCTAGTTTATACCCCCTTCGGGAAGCTGGAGCAGGTGGGTTATCTCAGTCTTCCATTGTCTTGATAGATCAAGTGCGGGCGTTGGATATGCGCAGAGTTTTGGCATATCTGGGAACACTTACCCCCCAACAATATACCCCCATCTTGTCAGGACTGAGGCAGTTTTTGAGACGAGAAGACAGTTGAGTTGGGGCGGTCCGTTCCCAGGCGGAGCCAGGGAACGGGGGTAAAACTCTCAATAACGAGGGTAAAACACTTTCTCAATAAGGCTTTTAGTGGGTTTTAACCGGTTAAAACCCACTAAAAGCCTGTGGTTTTTTGCAACCCCCGGCGGGCGATCGGGCAATAACAGGGAAATAATCTACAGCATATCCTGCAACACTTGCCGAATCAAATCAGCAGGCACTTGGTCGATGATAGTGACAGCACCCACCTGAGTTGGCAAGATAAAACGAACCTTTCCCGCCTTCACCTTCTTATCCGTTTTCAAAGTCTCCAGAATGGCATCAATATCTAATCCCGCTGGCAACTGTGTCGGTAAACCCGCTTTCGCAATTAATTCAAACTGACGCCGATCGCACTCTCGGTCCCACAGTTGCAACTCCAGGGCCAGCTTACTTGCTGCTACCATGCCAATAGCTACAGCTTCCCCGTGAATGACTGATTTATATTCCGTGACGCTTTCGATCGCATGGCCGATGGTGTGACCGTAGTTAAGGATGGCCCTCAACCCCGCTTCTCTCTCATCTTTGCTAACCACATCAGCCTTGGCTTGGCAAGAGCGTGTTAAGATTGTTTGCAATAATTCCCCGTCTAGGTCTTCGAGTTTTTCCAGACTACTTTGCTTCTCCAACTGAGAAAATAACTCCCCATCCCAGATGACCCCATATTTAATCACCTCTGCCATGCCCGCGCGAAACTCCCGTGGGGGCAAGGTCTGTAAAACCTCGGGGTTGATCACCACCAGTCGAGGCTGATAAAAGGCCCCAATCAAGTTTTTCCCCATGGGATGATTGACACCCGTTTTCCCGCCAACCGAGGCATCCACCATGGCCAGCAAGGAGGTGGGGACTTGCACGAACTGTACTCCCCGCAGCCAGGTGGCCGCGCTAAAGCCAGTCATATCCCCAATCACGCCCCCACCCAGGGCTACCATGGTGGAAGATCGTTCTAAATGCTGTTCCAGGGCGGCATCGTAGACCTTTTCGATGCTTGCGAGGGTTTTGTAACGTTCCCCATCCGGCAGGATGCAACTGGCCACTTCAAAACCGGCCCCACTCAGAGAGGCGATCGCCCTTTGGCCATAATGCTGAAAAACCACCGGGTTGGACACCAGCAACACCTTCTGGCCCAGATCCAGACTTGCCATGCTGGCACCCAGCCTGTCCAGACCCCCAGGGGCGATCGCAATTTCGTAAGAACGATCGGGTAAATCAACTCTAATCCCAGACATCACTAAAACCCCCTCAATAACCCTGGGCAGTATTTTAGCCCAGGGCATGCAACAATTGTATTGAACAGTCTTAAAGGAGAACAACAGATGACAATAGATGGAGCGATCGCGTACTTTGTGCTATTGGGTGGTGCCTTCGGTGTCGCCGGAGTCCTCTATTTCGGGCTACGGGCCGTTAAGCTAATCTAATCTCATCCCCGTCCGGTGGACCCCTGGCCCACTGGACAACCAGAACAGGGGGAACAAGCATACTTCTAGATTAATCAAGGGGTCTACCCCCACTTAAAACCAGGACTGGACAAGACTTTGCCCGATCGAATTTCACAAAAATTTAAGATGAGCTGAAGTTGCCCAGAATATCGTGCTTTCTGCCGTGTGGGTGACCCAGATCACGGCTGAGTATGATCTGGGTACGGGAATCCCAGCTGTAGAACTTGTAGAGTGATAAAATGGATCGTGCCCACTTATCAGTGGGGGTGATTTAATGGATGTCTGGGCTGGAGCTTCCGCGCCCTGTCTACCACCTCTATCCCGATCGCGGCTTATATGCTGCGAATAGAACAATAGGACTGGTAGACCCACTAACTCAATTTTGGGTGTATCTAGCCAGTTAAGCATTCAGCTATATGCAATAAGCAGTCAGGGTCGATAGGTCAGCGATTAGCAATCAGGCCAGGCATTCGGCTGGCTTCTGACCGCCGAATGCGTAGAAACTAGTTAGATCGAAAACTCAGAACTACAATTTGGGAAAAACCATGGCACTACAGCAAGTATTTAAGTGGACTGTGTCCTGTTTGTTGCAAGCCACTGTTACTCTCTCTGGTGCGACTATTTTAGCGTAAACGACTTGACACAGGTTAAGAAAGGGGATCGCTACCAGGGCCTCATTAGCTCTGAGAACTTACGAATGATAGTGGTGAAAGTCCACTCCCCCCGGTGCTGGGGTGAAAGCACTACCCCGACGGTAGCGATGGCATCAATCCGTAA
>JACOMV010000396.1 GCA_014324065.1 Hormoscilla sp. SP12CHS1
GATGGGAACAAATACGTTTAAGAACTGGTTTACTAAATGCTGTTATTGTACTAATTAAATAGCGAACAAGCTGTATCTATAAGGTTTTCAGTCGGTTTTCAACCGACTTGGCGCCTCGAAACCTGGCTCCCGCCTGGTAACGCGGGGGTTTGCAACCCCCGGCTGGCCATGAGACAAATCGAGAATCTTTTGGCTGGTCTAGAGACGTTCCTGAGAATGGTGCATTCCGGTCAGTTTTAACCGACTTGAGCCTCGTTACCTGGCGACCGCCTGGTAACGCTTTGAACCCCCGGCGGGTGAAGTGCGAAGTGAGAGAACTTTTGCTCAATAATTGTAGAAGATTTTTGACCAACCTATGCTACCATAAAGATACAGTTCAGTTATACTATAAATGTCCGATCGAAATAAAAATATCCCGTGGTTAATTTCATCATCAAACCCTCCTGACTGGTTCGTGCAAGCGGTGCAAGGCCACGCACCCAACCTCCCCAAGGTCGATCTGGCGGCCCAACTGCTATGGAGTCGGGGGATCCAAGACTTAGAAAAGCTAGCAGGATTCTTAGATCCGAATCTGTATCAACCAGCGAGTACCTGGGAGTTCGGTGCCGAAATGGACTGGGCGGTAAAAAGATTGCAGCAAGCTAGGGTTGCTGGGGAAATGGTGACCATTTGGGGAGATTTTGACGCCGATGGGGTCACCTCTACTGCTGTGCTTTGGGATGGGTTGGGGCAGTTTTTAGATCGTGAAAAACTATCATACTATATTCCAGATCGCCTCACAGAATCCCACGGCTTAAACTGTCAGGGAATAGACGCGATCGCCCAGGAGGGCACTAAACTAATTGTTACCTGCGATACGGGCAGCACCAACTTAGCAGAAATAGAGTATACTAGACAGATGGGAATAGATCTGATTATCACAGATCACCACGTGCTGCTGGCCGAACGTCCTCCGGTAACGGCGATTATTAACCCCCGCTATCTGCCCGCAGAACATCCGTTATTTCACCTTTCGGGCGTAGCTGTTGCTTATAAACTAATAGAAGCCCTCTATCAAGCAATGCCAGATGTTCCCCAACAGCCTCTAGAAGATTTATTGGATTTAGTGGCGATAGGTCTAATTTCAGACTTAGTGCAGTTAAGTGGAGATTGCCGTTACTTGGCGCAGGTGGGGATTAAACAATTGCAAGCTGATTTTCAGAAAACGCCCGAGTCCCGCAGGCGTCCTGGGGTGGGGCGAATGCTGGAACTATGCCAGAGAAATGGCGATCGCCCCACAGATATTTCCTTTGGACTGGGTCCGCGCATCAACGCTGTCAGTCGCATTCACGGCGACGCTTCCTTTTGCGTTGAATTACTCACCAGTCGCGATATTAACCGCTGCCTGGAATTAGCAGAAGCGGCAGAATTGGCTAATACTCGTCGCAAAGCTTTGCAGAAAGATGTCGCCGCAGATGTCGCAGAAAAACTATCCCAGTTAGATTTATCTACGACTGAGATTATAGTGCTTGACGACCCTCAATGGCATGTAGGGGTTCTCGGTTTAGTAGCTGCTGAAGTCGCCCAAACCTGCGATCGCCCCACCATTTTACTCAGTACCGAAGTCAATGAAAATCAATCTCTAGCCAGAGGTTCGGCCCGATCGGTAGCCGGAATTGACCTTTACCAACTGGTAAAATCCCAAGCACAGCTATTAGATAGATTTGGGGGTCATCCCTTCGCTGCGGGTCTGAGTTTACCAGTTGAGAATATCCCCTTATTCACCGAAGCAATAAATCAGCAGTTGCGGAGTACGGACAGTGCAGTCAAAGCAACACCAGCATGGCAAGCTGACTTGGTGGTTGCAGTAGCAGAATTAGGAAAAGATTTGTTTCGCCAACTGAAACTGCTAGAACCTTGTGGTATTGGCAACAGGGTGCCGAAACTGCTGATTGAAAACTGCTGGTTTGCCAATGCCTGGAATAAAAATATTAAAGATTTTCAGGGAAAGAAGGTCCGCTACATCAAAACGGAAGTTATAATAGGAGATGATTCGAACGATCGGGGCTTTAATGGGGTCTGGTGGGGTCACTATAAGGAGGAGATTCCCCCAGGGCGATGTGATACGATCGTGGAATTAGATTACAATCCTTATCATAAACGATATGAACTGCGGCTGATGGCGGTGCGCCCATGCACGGAATCTGAAATCAAGATCCCACAGATGTCGATATTAGACTGGCGGGGGGGGAAGGATAATATAAGCCAAGAGAATCAATCCCTAATTATATTGACAGAATGTCCTGCTTGCTGGGATGATTTACAACAGTCATGGCGAGAGGCCTCCGGTGGTGGCCAGGAACGCCAACAACCTGTGGCGATCGCCTACCCGGAACCACAGGCGATCGCGCCCCAGGAGGTCTGGCAAAAACTGCTAGGCATTGCCAAATACCTGAGTCGCACGGGTAAAACCGCCAACCGCCAACAACTGCAAGCAAAGCTGGGACTGGGGGAAACTGCGGTAAATTTAGGACTGCAAGCCCTCGAGTATCTGGGTTTTACGATTATTACTCTCGACACGGCTGCGCCTGCCAGTTTGCAGATCGCCTGGCATCCGGTCTCAGAAGCGATCGAATCATCAGTTGCCCTCAAAAACTTTTTAGCTGCTGTCGAAGAAGAACAATTTCGTCGCCAGTATTTCTGTCAAGTGAGCATTTCCACAATTCAATCACAATTGGTAAATGGCGAATGGTGAAGCTCAATCGCTAATCACCGCTAATCAAAATTCCCTACCATAAAACTTCCATTTCCAAGCCTTGCCTACAGTCCTAGGAACACCATATAACTTATTAAAAAACCGATTCCATAAATATCCATACTGCGGATACTTTTTCACTAATAAAACATCTGACACCACGTGAAATCTAAGAGGTTTCAATGACGGATCCTTACCAATATATCGAATTTGTTCCGGTTTGGGCATCCAGTGACCGATGATTGCATCTTTCCGAAAAAATTTAGCCTGCACGAATAAACCCAGTAATCTATCAAATCCTGATGAAGGTATCCACCTTAATGCTCCCATTAATTTTGTCACCTGGGACAACTCGGGAAGTGCTTCTTGAACCATCTGATTTTTCCAAACAATATTATTGAAATTTTCAAAATGGTAACCCTGATTATCTTTTCTTTCCATCAGGGGCCAGATAGCATGTCGAATATCAAAATTTTTATCTAAAGGCGCGATCGGCACTTCCAGTAATCCAGTATATTTTCCTTTCTGATATGGATAGGGATTCTCCGGTGTTTTTTTGCATATTTCTAGTTGCCGAACGTCAGGAATAGCCTGCCATTCTTGTTTAATCCGATTTTCATCGGCTATACAGCTTGTTCGCTATTTAATTAGTACAATAACAGCATAACTATGAACAGTAGCAGGACTGAGCATAAACTGCTCGGCGAGTTGCTTCCGAGCCGCATTGCCCAATTGATAAGCAGTGACTACTTTTTGTCTAAGGTCCAGAGAGTAACGTCCCATAGCTGAATT
>JACOMV010000397.1 GCA_014324065.1 Hormoscilla sp. SP12CHS1
AATCTACAGAATCAGCAATTAACTATTATTTTAGTACATTATAACCTATAAACAGCCAACCCGCCGCCTAGCACAAAAACCCTAATTTTGTATCAAAAACTACAAAAATCCAAATATCTGTAAAGTCTAAGTGGGTAATTCAGATTTTTTTAAATAGGTCGCAACTTAGGTTATATACTTCCCCAGAGTGGCTCTGAGGTTCCAGTTGATGAGGAGTCGGCGATGTCTCCAGAGTAGTGCTTAAGGCGCTCTCCGGAGACATCGGCAGGGGTGTAGCGAGGAAACTTGTTGCTTTGACCTGCGCGTGATACACTTGACTGACAACCTCCTGACAGGCGAGACAAGTCCTACGCAACTGACAAAGAAGAATAGTATGAAAAGTCTGTGGAATGAGGCAGAAGCGGCACGGTACAAAGGAGAGCTGGCCCAACGTGTATACAGTTCGCGCCTGTTGGGTGCAGATACATCCCTGGTACTGCACGGCGGTGGCAACACTTCGGTAAAAATTAAGGAAAAGAATCTGGTGGGAGAGGAAGAAGAGATCCTCTATGTTAAAGGTAGCGGTTGGGATCTGGCCACAATTGAAGAGGTAGGGTTCTCGCCAGTGCGGATGGGACATTTGCTTCTGCTGGCGAAGCTACCTTCGCTGTCCGATCGGGAGATGGTCAAGGAACTGAAAACCCAAATGACTCGCCCTAGCGCCCCATCTCCTTCGGTAGAAACGATCCTCCATGCTACCCTGCCCTATAAATACGTGGATCACACCCATGCTGATGCGGTGGTTACCGTCACTAACACCGCTAACGGTATCGAACGGGTGCAGGAAATTTATGGGGATCGAGTAGTGATTATTCCCTATGTGATGCCCGGTTTTGATTTGGCGCGCTTCTGTGCGGAAAAGTTTGCCGCAGAGGCCACGGAAAGGACGATCGGGATGCTGCTTATGAACCACGGCATCTTTTCCTTTGGCGCCACGGCCCGGGAATCTTACGAACGGATGATCTCCCTGGTAAGCTTGACTGAGGAATATTTAAAAGGGCATGGGGCCTGGAATAAATCACAGCCAAAAGTTGCAGTAGAGGATAAACCCGTGCGTCATACTTTGGCATCCTTGCGCCTTGAGGTCTCTGAGGCGGCGGGTTTTCCTGCGATCGTGACGATGCATAACGATCGTCGAACTCTGGCCTTTGTGGGGCGTCAGGACTTGGGAGAAATATCCCAGCAAGGGCCGGCCACTCCCGATCACGTCATCCGCACCAAGCGCCTGCCCTTAGTGGGAAGAGATGTGCAAGGCTATGTGGAAGCCTACTTTGCCTACTTTGCTGAGTATAATCTCACGGCTAAGGAAAATAAGACCATGCTCGATCCAGCACCCCGAGTGATTCTAGATTCAGAATTGGGAATGTGCGCCATCGGACACAATGCTAAGGCGGCGGCGATCGTGGCCGATATTTACCACCATACAATGGATGTCATCGAGGGGGCCACTGCCTTAGGGGGTTATCAAGCCCTGCCAGGTAAAGACATCTTTGATATCGAATATTGGGAGTTAGAACAGGCAAAGCTGCGCAAGGGAGGCACGCCACCCATGTTTACAGGAGAAGTGGCCTTGGTGACTGGGGCCGCTTCTGGTATTGGTAAAGCTTGTGTAGATGCTTTGTTGCAGCGCGGCGCAGCAGTGGTAGGTTTGGATATTAATCCTGCCATAGCAGAACTCCACAAACGCCCCGACTTTTGCGGCATCACCTGTGACGTGACCGACGAACAGGCGATCGCAGCAGCATTGGAACAAGCAGTCCGTGCCTTCGGCGGTCTGGATATGTTAATTATGAATGCGGGGATATTTCCCCTCGGTTGTCCCATCGACTCTCTGTCAACTCAAGAATGGCGAAAGGTGATGGCGATCAATCTAGATGCCAATCTCATCTTCATGCGCGAGTGCCACCCCTTACTGAAATTAGCACCCCAGGGGGGACGAGTGGTAGTCATTGGTTCTAAGAATGTTTTGGCACCGGGGCCCGGGGCGGCGGCCTATTCCGCTTCCAAGGCAGCTTTGAATCAATTAGTACGGGTAGCAGCTTTGGAGTGGGGTAATGACAATATCCGCATTAATTCTATTCACCCGAACGCGGTATTCGACACTGGACTCTGGACAGAAGAAGTATTGACAGCTCGGGCCTCACATTACAAGCTAACAGTAGAAGAATATAAGACCAATAATGTCCTCAAGGTGGAGATAACTAGCCGAGATGTGGCCGAGTTAGCAGCGGAAATGTGCGGACCGCTGTTTGCCAAGACCACTGCTGCTGGCGTACCCATTGATGGCGGGAACGATCGGGTAATCTAAGGGTAAGGGGGAAAGTTTGGGAGTAGGAAGTGGGGAGTGGGGAGCAAATACCAGGCTGCAAACTCCGCCCTGCAGCGGAGGGGGCCCGGAGCGTGCAATATCTCAGTTCTCCCTACTCCCTACTTCCGATCCCTCGAAGTATTGCGTTACCTTCTGCGCTCTTGTGCGCTGTCGGACCCTGCGTTCCCAGGCAGAGCCAGGGAAAAGAAATTGTAAATTTCGGTAATTTCTAGGGGTTTAGATGAGTTGCCAAAGCGTCGGTAAAACTCGAAAACATAATTTTCTTTTTATTCAAATTTTATTAAAAAAGCCGGACCGGAATCTCGCTTTTCCGAACGTATATCCCGCAAACATCTTTTCCCTCCAGATTTTCAAAGTTGATTTGAATGTTAGACATAAACAGCAAGCCAATCTTATTCTCAATCAACCCAACGAGGAGTTCAAATCCGTCAACGATATACAAACCCAGTCCGCTACCATTATTTTCGGTGGCCGTGGTGTTCAGGGGCTGAAAAATCCAGTCCTTCTTGGCTTTGGGAACTCCTTTGCCGTTATCCTTAAAGGTAATCTTGAGATATCGCCGAGCAATCGCCGGGAATGCTTGGGGAACTTAGCTCCGGTGGATTGGTTACATCTTGGGAGCGAATGCGAATCGTCAAGTTAGAGAGATCGCTGTTGTGTTTGAGGGAGTTTTCGACATTGCTATCAATTTTCAGACATTGCTCGAACAGTTTGACCACACCCAATATCGGCAGGCTAGTTTGCTCGACAAATTACTACTCTGAATGTAGAGTAATATCCGATCGTCCGATCGGGCGGGATATCCCTCGTAAACAAACCTTACCCTTACCTCTTTCCTACCTATTCATCCAAGAAAGCCTCAACAATACAATTAAAGACATCAGATTCAACAAAAAAAAACCAATAATTACCAGAGACTTAACAAATACACAGATTTATCAAATAAATAATATAAAATTTAAACTACCAATCAAAGCGATTGATACATTTTTCTGGTTGCACGAACAGAAAAATGTGTCAATGGGATCCGCTAGCGAGTTGCTAATCGCTTACAGCTTGTTCAGGAAACAAGTAGAACATTTTTGTGCTAAACTAGAGCTATACTCAATGCAGACCCAATTCAGC
>JACOMV010000398.1 GCA_014324065.1 Hormoscilla sp. SP12CHS1
AGTAGCCGGATGCGGTGAAAGTCGCAAGTCCGGTTTCGAAAGGGAGGATTGGGGGGTGACCCCCAGTTCGACCCCGACCAGATTCTCACCCGCAAGGCATTTGAGAATGCTATTTCTGTAATTATGGCCGTGGGCGGATCCACAAATGCGGTGCTGCACCTGCTGGCGATCGCCTCAGCAGCGGGGGTAGACTTAACCCTGTCGGACTTTGAAACCATTCGCGATCGAGTCCCAGTGCTGTGTGACTTAAAACCCTCGGGTCGATACGTTACTGTTAACTTGCACCAAGCAGGCGGCATTCCCCAGGTAATGAAAATGCTGCTAGCACATGACCTGTTACATGGTGACGCCCTGACGATTACAGGCAAGACTATTGCTGAAGTTTTAGCAGATGTACCCCCAGAACCTCCTGCTGACCAAGATGTGATTCGTCCCTGGGATAATCCGATGTACGATCGAGGACATTTGGTGATTCTGCGAGGCAATTTAGCTACTGAGGGTGGGGTGGCGAAAATCAGTGGGGTCAAGAAGCCTAAAATTACTGGTCCAGCGCGGGTATTTGAATCGGAGGAAGCTTGTTTAGAAGCAATTCTAGCAAAGAAGATTAAAGCAGGAGACGTGATTGTCGTCCGCTATGAAGGGCCCAAGGGCGGTCCGGGAATGCGGGAAATGCTAGCTCCCACTTCCGCTATTATTGGAGCTGGATTGGGTGATTCTGTGGGATTAATTACCGATGGGCGTTTCTCTGGCGGGACTTACGGTATGGTCGTGGGTCACGTGGCACCAGAAGCAGCAGTCGGAGGAGCGATCGCCCTTGTAGAAGAAGGGGACAGCATTACAATTGATGCCCCAGGAAGGTTATTGCAACTGGAAGTATCTGAAAAAGAATTAGCGCGACGCTGTGCCAACTGGCAACCAAAACCACCCCGTTACACGAAAGGAGTACTGGCAAAATATGCTAAGTTAGTATCTTCTAGCAGTGTCGGCGCGGTGACAGACAGTTAACAGCGATCGGTAACAAAAAGCCCGCCCAGGCGGGCTAGATTACTTGCATTGAGATGCTCCCAGGGAAGATCGCCACGGTTTTGTCCCATATATCGGAGCACTCGTAATATAATTAACTCAAGTATTGAAAATGCAGTCAATTTAGGAAACAAACAATGACTACAGAACCTGGTAATGATGAAAGATTAGATAGTCCAGCAGACATAGTGAGCGGCATAGCCCAAACTATAGATGAGACGAACAAGATTGTCAATAGTAGCGAGCGTAGGATAGAAAGTCTGGGCCAGAAAATAGACGATACGGCTAAGATTGTCAATAGGAATGAGCGTGTCGTTCAAGCTCTAGTTGATGCTATGGCAGAAGCAGCAGCAGAACGGCGAGAAAACATCCGGCTGATTATTCAACAACAGTCAGAGGTTCACGACCTGCAAATAAAAAATTACCGCATGTGGGAGATTCTGATTTTTCCGGAACGGTGGGACCGACGAAACCAAGACGATAACCCAGATGCATAATACCATTTTATTAAAGATATGATAAACTGGAATTTGAAGCTTATTGGATAGGAGGCGGGAGCCTCAGAAGACCGTTCCCTGGGAACGAGGTTACGAGGTTGTAGGTTTGGTTTCGTGTGGAAACCAAACCTACAACCTCGCTGATAATTGATAATGGAAAGGTAGTACGATCAGTCTGCAAACGAAAATCGGGACAGACAAGTGGGTTACAGCTAGCTGGGATGAATACGTGCAAACCCTTGAAAACCCAGACTACGAACAAGCTAAAGGTTATTACCACAATGGAGAGTTAAGGATTGAAATGTCACCCCTAGGACACGACCACGCTAGCGATAACACGATTATTAGCTTTGTCATCAACTTGTACGGAATCCTCAAAGGCATTCCCTTAAAAGGACTAACAAATTGTACTTATCGAAAAACGGGCAAAAGCGAAAGTCAGCCAGATTTATCCTACTACATTGGAGAACATACCCAAGTTGTTCCTAGAGGTACTAATAATCGATCTAGACAGGTATCCCCCGCCAGCTCTGGCGATCGAGGTTGGCAAAACGACCCTTGCGGATGACTTGGGACGTAAGCGACTCCTGTACGAAGATTTGGAAATTCCTGAATATTGGGTAGCAGATGTCGCACAAGGACAGGCGATCGCCTTTAGGATAGCGGATGGTGGGAGTAGGAGGATCGCCCAATCTCAAGTTTTACCAGGATTTACTATTTCCTTGTTATCAGAAGCGCTGCGGCATAATTTGGAAGGCAATCAGTCTCAGGTAGGTGTTTGGTTATTGTCGCAGCTACGAGATTCTTAATTGAAAAAGGTTCGTAGTAAGCACTTTAGTGCTTCCCAGGCGCTTCGTGCCTAGAGAGAAGGTTCGTAGTAAGCACTTTAGTGCTTCCCAGGCGCTTCGTGCCAGTGAGGGTAGCGATTTCTCGGAATGTCTCCAAACTCCAGATTTTGATAGTCTTGTTATCACTGCCACTGGCTAAAGTCTTGCCATCGGGGCTGGATATGACAGAGCTTGAATGCCCGGTGAGGGTAGCGATTTCTCGAAAAGTCTCCAAACTCCAGATTTTGATAGTATCGTCTGGGTGACGACAATTGTGACTGGCATCACCAGAGTGGCACTTTATCGATTTTTCGGACCGGACGCGGGCGCTCCCCTCCGAGTTAGGCTCCCTCAGCAATTTGCAAGTCCTCGACCTGTTCCGAAACTCCCTGAGCGGTACGCTCCCCTCTGAGTATGGCTCCCTCAGCAATTTGCAAAGACTCGAGCTGTACTGGAACTCCCTGAGCGGTACGCTCCCCTCTGAGTATGGCTCCCTCAGCAATTTGCAATCGCTCAAGCTGAACAAGAACGACCTTCACGGTACGCTCCCCTCTGAGTTAATCTCTCTCAGCAATTTGCAACAGCTCTACCTGTACGACAACGACCTTCACGGTACGCTCCCCTCTGAGTTAATCTCCCTCAGCAATTTGGAACTCATCAGGCTGGACAAAAACTCCCTGAGCGTTACGATGGGGAGCGATGGCGACGAATTTCAAGGGGGAGCAGTAAACAATCAAATATGGGCGGGGAATGGACACGACAGGCTTTATGGAAACGGGGGCAACGACACCCTCGATGGCGGACCTGGAGACGATCTCCTCCACGGGGGTAAGGGAGACGATCTCCTCCACGGGGGTAAGGGAGACGATCTCCTCTATGGGGGTAATGGTGCGGATACTTTTGTCTTGGCCCCGGGCATGGGCCAGGATACCATCTCCGACTTCGAGCGCACGGACTATATCCAGTTAGAGGGAGGTTTGAGTTTTACTAGTTTAGAAATTACCAGTATGCGCGATGATCACGATTTTACTTTCACTTTCATTAGGGATAATGGGGAACGTGCGATTCGTTTAGCGTAAAGTTACTTGACACATGTCAAGAAGAGGACCGCTACCAGGGTTACATTAGCCCTGAGAAC
>JACOMV010000399.1 GCA_014324065.1 Hormoscilla sp. SP12CHS1
GATGGGAACAAATACGTTTAAGAACTGGTTTACTAAATGCTGTTATTGTACTAATTAAATAGCGAACAAGCTGTATTTACGCAGTGGAAGGATATCCAGACCTGTCCGAGGAATTAACGGAGTTATTCGATAGTTTTGATGGCGGTACTCTCGTCGCTATTACCAGCGAGTTAACCTTGGCAGAGGTTCTGGTTCAACCTTTGATGGAGAATAATCTAGAAGTTGAAGCTGCTTATCGAGAGGCGGTTCAGAGTTCAGCAGTGCTGGAGGTTGTCCCCATCAGTCGCGATATCTTGGTTGAAGCGGCAAGATTGCGATCGCAGCAGACGAAGCTGAAATTACCTGATGCAATTCACGGATCAACCGCAGGTTTAACTGGATGCGAGACATTTTTAATCAACGATCGGCAGTTGAAGTCTCTTGCAGGGATTGAGGTAGTTATTTTGTCAGAGGTTGAGTCAAGAGAATGGATGGCTCACCATTTGTTTGATTTTATTCGCAGTACAATAGTAGAATAAAGGGATAAAGAGATCGGGGTAGCAGCGACCGGCGATCGCTAAGCACTACCGTTCAACTTATTGCAGATCCATCTAATTTGTGGGAGACTCTGATATGTCATTTAGCTTTGGCGTGCAAAAGGATTCAATTTACGGGACTTACGGCGAGTTTACTATCGGTGCGGAAGAGAACCGAGTACGGGCTCAATTTTTGTTGACAAAAATGAAACCGGGCTCGGAGGGGAGTTGGGAAAATGCGCTGGCCGACCAGATGGTGCCTTGGCGTGAAGTATTGAATATCGAAGAAATGACTTTTGATGAACTTATACAGCGCGATCTAAATGATTCTCGGGTTGTCCACGAGCTGATCGTCCCATATTTACTTGGGGAGTCAGGAGCTTTCGCACGATTTTTCCCACCAATACTGGCAGTGATAGCACCCAAGAAGGCAGAAAAAACTGGTATTATGCCTTACTATCCGGTTCCCAGGAATCAGAAGGAAGAAGCGGTCAGCTTTGGAGATTTCTTTGATTTTGAGAAGACTGTAATTGCAGGTCAGGTTAGTCCTCTGGGAATTATCAAGTATAATCGTTTAAAAACAGCCTTCATCATTGTAGACGGTCAACACCGTGCCATGGCAGTTTTGGCATTACACCGACAGATTAATAAGAGCTGGGATGGGAATAATTATGCTGGTTTTTACAATCATCTTGTCCTCACGGAAAGTGCAATTAAAAACATTGAACTACCTGTATGCGTTGTTTTTTTTCCGGACATACATGAAGGGAATGAAATATGCAAGCAGAAGGGAATTACTCTGCTTGCTGTGTGCCGCGAGATCTTTGTAGTCGTAAATAAGAAAGCCAAGCAAGTCAGTCAATCGCGCGAACTCCTGCTGGATGACGAGGACTTAGCAGCGAGAATGATGCGCGAAACTCTATCCGTACTCAAAGATCGTGACGAGTCAAACGTCTCAGTTGCTCGCATCTATTCTTTCGCCTATGGAGATGCAGTATCCACTGAAGTGGTAGCCGGTCAACTTGAATATACTTCTGCTGTAGCTTTGCACAAGATGCACGCAGCAGTTGCCTTCGGGATACCAGATGTGTTCAAACTAGACCAGACAAAAAATGTTGCAGATGGGAGAAGGACTCTTAACTCAAAGCGACCGGCTGCGATTTTGAAGGGGACTAAACTCCAGAAGTGGTCTTCACTTTCCCGACGTTCTGGGAGATATCACCCTGCTGAGGAAGTGGAAGAAGCTGTCAAGCTATTAGCCAAGATTTTGGATGCCGTGATGCTGCCATTTTTCGATAGTTTTCGACCTTTCGCCGTTCACAACGCAGAAATGAGAGCTTTACGCACTCGTTTATTAGAGCCAAACTTGAGAGCAGATCCCATCCAGCGCAAGTGCTACAGCCTCCTGTTTGAAGGCAGTGGAGTCAGAAAAGTTTTTGAAGAACACAAGCAGCGACTGAGCTATCGGGAGGAGCGACTCAGGGAAGAAGGACGAGATATCGGAGATTACGTTAGAAATCAGCTAAGTGATGCTGAAGAGGCTTCTTCTCGGCTCAAGCAGTACAAAGATGAGATCGAGCAGCGAAGAGCGGCAAGGTTGTTTAATATAGATTATAATAGCTTCTTCTCCACAGAAGGTAATGAACCAGAGAGAAAAGAGTTACTTGACTGCGCTAAGTGGATTTATGAGACGATTTCCACACAAGCTTTTCAACTGGGGTACTTAATGGCGGTTCATTCAGTTGTTGAGCTTATGCTAAATTATTCAAGCACAGAATACGATCTGCGTATTCCGATCGTAGAATTTGTCTCCAGCATGTACCTGACTGCGCTCAACACCTACTTCTCTTCGGACTCGGAAGTTGAGCATCGTACTCTCAAGGGTTTTGTCAAGGAAGAAAGAGCCCGAGTATTCGATCCAAATAAACCTAGTCTCCGAGGACTGCTTGCCCAGAGTGTTAAAAATCTTGATGCGAGCCAGTGGGCTTTCTTTCGCTATGCGATTTTGGAGATTGTCCACTCGAAACATGCTTATCAGGCACTCTTAAAGAAATTAGACACGGCTAGTGACCCTTCAATAGCAGATGCGTATAGGCAGGAGCTACCGAATCTGATAAAGATGATTATCGATCTGCGCGAGGAGCAATACGTAGAGTCTGCTGTTAAAACAGCCCTCAACTCAACAGAGTTTCAGCAAGAAATTTCGCTGCTAGAAGCTAGGCTAAAGGGTGAAGGTAAGTCGCAAATAGAAATTGAGCAAAATCTCAAGGAAGAAAAAGATTCAAAGGAGACAGAGGTAAAGGAAAAATGTAAGCAGAATATCTTTGCCAGTTTAGGGGAATTTGCCAATGCTGATAATATCTTGAACCGTCTGCGCTAGGGTTAGCGTCATACCGTTTGTTTCACGCTCAGTCGAGGAATTAGGGGTTGGGGGATAGAGTCCCCCGACTCAGTCATAGAGTCCCTCAACTGAATGCGGGACTTCACCTCAGTAGTCAGGGACTTCACCTCAGTAGTCAGGGACTTTTACGACTGAGTGCGGCACTTCACTTCAGTAGTCAGACAGTTCACTTCAGCAGTTAGGCACTCTCTAACGAAGTCAGGGACTCCCTTGACTCCGTTAGAGAGTCTTCCAGAATAAAGTGGTCATGCATTTGTTCCACAGGCGGATCCCCCCAAATCCCCTTGCAAAAGTTTACCATTACTCGCATAATTCTTGACAATCTTAAAACCCTTATGGTACAAAGATTCTGAGACTTAGCATCCTCAACGGGGTTGACAAAAATCCCGACCTCTTTCTCGATCAATTATTGAATTTATTGAGAATGACTTACCACACCCGTATTACATTGATAAGATTAACCGATAATCTGTTGATGCCGTGCCCCTACATAAATGCGATCGCCAATGTACGTCCATCACGGCGATCGCCCTTCAAAAAAATTTCCATGAGG
>JACOMV010000400.1 GCA_014324065.1 Hormoscilla sp. SP12CHS1
GCTAGGATTTGAATTGAAAATAATTCTCTTTATCATCGCTTTTTGTATTCAATTTTTATAGGTCGCAACTTAAGTTATAATATTAATTCCCACAAAGCATACCGTACTTGCTGAAAAATAGAATACCAATCATCTAATTGGGGCGCTCCGGAACAAATTCATAGCGGGATACCAAGGAATTATATCTCCTGCTACCATCGGAAAAGTCAGAATTAAAAACCTCTTATAATCCATACAATTCAATACTTCTTTATTGAGGATTTTAGAAGCAATTGCCAGGGGGAAAAACCGCGATTAACAGATGCTCAATTAATTTAAAAGAATTGCCAAAAATAAATTCTCCAAATTAAGAAAACCCAGGGAGTTGGCAACGGGTGCGCTCACTTGTAGTTGATAGCCGAGTGCATCTGGTGATGCAAGTAATTAAGCCCCTGCGCAGCGGAGGGGGCGTTACCCGGGGAGCTGGGGCTTAGTTCATGTAGCCGGACCCTTTAGGGTTCGGGCGTGGTAGCTTCATATCTAATTATCCTTCAGCTGAAAATAAGCCTCCAACACCTGACGCGCGATCGGGCCAGCAAAGCGACCGCCATCGCCACCAGAATTTTCACCAAAAGCCACCACCACAATTTCCGGTTTATCCAGAGGCCCATAGGCACCAAACCAAGTATGAACCTTGCGGGGAGGGTCTTCTGCCGTGCCACTCTTACCCGCAGTCGGCGGCAGAGTTGGCACATTCATCACCGTCCCAGTGCCCCAAGTCACCACCCAGCGCAATCCTATTTGTAGAGTTTCCAAAGTATAGGGACTCAGATCCAAAGACACTCGGGAATTCTGCGCCTGAGAATTCTGTCCCAAATGAGGCTTAACCCGATAGCCGCCATTAGCCACCGCCGCAAACATCACCGCCACCTGCAAAGGCGAAGCTTGCAGATACCCCTGACCGATCGACATATTCACAGTATCTCCGTGATACCAGTCTTCTGCCAGTTCCAACTTCTTCCAGCGCTGATCTGCTACCAGTCCAGAAGCCTCTTCCGTGGCCAACTCAATTTCAGTTTTTTCCCCAAAGCCAAACCTGTGGGCCCACTCGATCAGAGGTGGTCCACCCACCTCCATCGCCACTTGATAGAAAAACGTGTCGCTACTAATCGCCATCGCACCGGGAAATCCCAGCCTGCCAAACCCTTCCCGGTTCCAATCCCAGAACTTAATTGGTCCCACCCGAATATAGGGATAGGTAGGCAAAACCGCATAAGGCGAAAACTTGCCCGACTCCAGGGCAGCAGTGGTGGTGACAATCTTGAAAGTAGAAGCCGGTGGAAACCCCTGGAGAGCCCGGTTAACAAAAAGGTCATCCTGGCTTTGCAACTGCTGCCAAGTTTTTTCACTAATCCGACTCAAGAAGATATTCGGGTCAAAAGTCGGACGAGAGACCATCGCCAAAATCGCACCATCCTCCGGGTCCAGGGCCACTATTGCCCCCTTTTTATTCCCCAAAGCCGCCTCCGCAGCCTTTTGCAAATCCAGATCCAGGGTTAAATAGAGATCCTGCCCCGGCGTTGGCTGTTTGTAATCCAGAATATCTACGACCTCACCCTTATTATCCACCAACACCTGGCGACCGCCCCATTTTCCCCGCATCTGGGACTCAAAGGCCGCCTCTACTCCCATCTGACCGATCTCGTCTCCCATGCGATACCCCCGGTCTCGAAGCCTATTCAGGTCTTCATCATTAATCTGGCCCGTATAACCCAGCACGTGGGCTGCCAATTGCTTGTGGGGATATTCCCGGATGACTTCCGGATCTACCAGGACGCCCTTGAGAGAGTCTTTGTATTCCATAAAAGCTGTCAGTTGTGCAGGGGTCAGATCCCGGGCAATCCGCAACAGATACCGAGAAGTATAAACCGAGCGATCGCCCCTTTCGCACTTTCCCAAGGCACAATCAACCCGCTGTTGAATTTCTGCTGACGGGATTGACAGAATTTTAGACAGGCGTGCTTTTGTCTCAGGCCATTGGCGATGCCGCGTCACCGGCGGCCACAGATATAGAGAGTAAGACAGACGAGACGAGGCCAAGATTCTGCCCTGGCGATCGAGAATCTTGCCCCGTTCCGGTTGTTTATGAATCAGGCGAATCCGGTTTCGCTCTGCTTTTTCCAGGTTGCTGTGCCCTGCAACCAGTTGTAGCTGCACCAAGCGGGTGCCAATCCCCCCGATAGTCGCGGTCGCGATCAGCAACATCAGCACCAGGGACTGGTAATAACTTCTAACAGTGCGGCGCGTCGAGTTCAGAAAGCTGGGCGAGTTATATTTTACTAAGGTCATGGCTGATTGTTCTCACGGCCTCGTCGGAAGGGCTTCCTGTGTCCGTAGGCTATGAGAGTGAGATTTCAATTATCTGCATCTTAACGACCCCGGGCCAAATTACCAATAAAAAAATCCTAAATTACTCCCTTACAGAGGTCAGATAGATAAAATAAACCCAGGTCTGGGATTTCAATCTCACAAAAAAATCACAGAACCCGTCCGCATATACTCTCGAACTGGGTCTGTTGACAAAGATGTAGAAATATGATATAATAATTGTCAATATCCCCAGCGGGGGGCATCGCTGCTCAGGAGGTTGCCACATGTCTCAAACCGTTACACGCCCACTCGCCAGAACGAAAACAGATGTGGAGTTCGATGTTGAATTGCGTAAGGTATTTAAGGTGTTAAATGGCGAAACAGCTGTATGGGGAGTCGATCTTCAGATCCGTCAAGGGGAATTTTTCTCGATTCTCGGGCCCTCAGGCTGTGGTTTTACCACAACCCTGCGCCTGATCGCTGGATTTGAGACGCCCTCGGCTGGGGAAGTCTTAATTCTGGGCCAGCTCAGTAACCAGATTCCCGCTTATCGTCGTCCTGTGAACACCGTGTTTCAGAGCTATGCTCTATTTAACCACATGAATGTCCGGGAGAATATTGCCTTTGGACTGCGGATTAAAAAGATGACCAATGCCCAAATAGCCTACGAGAAGCTGCCGGAGAAACTCCGGAAAAATCTCACCTTGTTCCCGCCCCAGCAGGTGCTAGGAAAATGCGAAAGCATAGTACCATTACCAGAAGAAGTAACTCAACTTTATGACCGCTACTGGACTCAGCTAACTAGCGGCTAGTTAGAGAAGGACGGGGTCGAGCTTCCAGTCGCCTCTCAACCCTCCCTTTCGGAACAGGACTTGCGACTTTCCCCGCGTTAAAAATTGTGTCTAGCAAAACATACCCTCCTGCCACTCCCAGTCCGCCCCAAGCATGAACAGAATTCAAAATTATTTCTTCAAAATTTGAAATGGCCAAACCTATAAAGAACAAAGCTCTAAGCTTTTATCTTTATGCAAATTATAGCTTGTTCGCTATTTAATTAGTACAATAACAGCATTTAGTAAACCAGTTCTTAAACGTATTTGTTCCCATCAGCA
>JACOMV010000401.1 GCA_014324065.1 Hormoscilla sp. SP12CHS1
TCCCGGTCGTATCCTATTCACCGTCCCATGTCTGCATATCCATAGGCATTACCCTAGGCATTGGCTTTTTAGGACATCCTTCCCCCAGTGGCTTGCGCTTATCATCTAGCTTGTCCCCCATTCCCGGAGACAGCAACACTGGAGGTTAATTCGTTCCTCGGTATCATTCTTGATGCTTTTAGGCCCCTACACTACCCCGGGAGCTCTTTGAGTACGTTGTTAGCCAACTGTCAAAAGCTAACACTAGCTACCATTTCCCTTTTGGGCCAGCGATACAGCCTTATTGCGCTGGTTTGTGGTCACGGCGTTTGAATAGGTTCGCTTATTCTAGCCATGAGCATCTTCCCTAGCGGCGTCACCGGCTTTAGGCTGCCAGTTAGCCTACATTTAAGTCCTTGCTTCACACCACAGTGATGTCACTCTTGCAGCATTAAGGACCGGAGTCTCTCCCGTACCTGGAGGGGGGGATTTGGACCCCCATGATTACCGAGTTTATTGGCTAATGAAACCAATTAGGCTTTCACTGATATCAGTTTATACCTAAACGAATCGCACGACAGTATCCATAGCAGAAGCAGATTTAATAGTCAGGCGGATGCCAAAGGCTCAAAAGGTCATATTAGCAAATGCGGGTCATGCATGCTATATGGGAGCAACGAATGAGTTTCACGCCCAGTTACTGGAGTTTGTTTCCGCTTGCGGTAAAGTAGAAAGGTGATTGTCATTGCGAGGGGGTATTAAGCAATTCAAAATTCAAAATTCTGAATTAAAAATATGGCTGCGCCACGCTGCGCGAAGGGTAAAGCTATTGAGAACAAGGGTTTCAGGGTTTCTGCCTATGCAATTTAATGCGTGACAGTTTAAAGGAGATCGTATGTGCAGGAAATAAACTATCCCCCCGAAGCAATCTTATGTAAGCAGCAGTATAACGGGACATATGATATGATAGTTTATTAGGAATGACAGGTTAATGGTATTTTCAGGTTAGGGGAATAAAAGTAAAAGGATATATTCGCTATTCAAATGGAAATCAGCAGAACTCGCATGGAGGCGGTGCAGTCGCCGATAATTCCGGTAGTCGGAGAACTGATCGAGAGTTGTCCGGGAACGATATCCTTGGGACAGGGTGTGGTCTATTATGGTCCCCCCCCAGAGGCGATCGCCCGTTTGGATGAGTTCCTGGCCGACCCAGAGAATCATAAGTACAAACTTGTCCGGGGAATTTCTCCTTTGCTGGCAGCTATTGAGGCGAAACTGCTTGCTGATAACGGCATGAAAATTAACGATCGCAACAGCATTGTGGTGACCGCAGGGGGAAATATGGCCTTTGTAAATGCGGTTCTGGCTATTACTGCCCCCGGAGATGAGATTATTATCCAAACGCCTTATTATTTTAACCACGAAATGGCGATCGCGATCGGGGGTTGTCGCCCGGTGTTGGTGGGAACGGATGCAAATTATCAGCTACGTCCCCAGGCTATCGCGGCAGCGATAACGCCGAAAACGCGGGCGGTGCTGACGGTTTCGCCGAATAATCCGACGGGGGCGGTATACTCAGAAGCGGCGCTGCGGGAGGTGAATGAAATTTGTCGCAGTCGGGGGATTTACCACATCAGCGATGAAGCTTATGAATATTTTACCTATAATAGAGTGAAGCATGTTTCCCCAGGGTCATTTCCCGAAAGTAGCGAGTGGACGATTTCACTATACAGCCTTTCTAAAGCCTATGGGTTTGCGAGTTGGCGCATTGGTTATATGGTGATTCCCCAACATTTGCTCTCAGCGGTGAAGAAGATTCAGGATACAATTCTGATTTGTCCTCCCGTGATTTCCCAGTATGGGGCCCTGGGGGCGCTGTCCGTGGGCAGGGATTATTGTCAAGGGTACCTGCGGGCGATCGCATCCGTGCGACAGATGCTGCTAGAGTCATTGCAGGGGTTGTCAGGTTTATGTACGATCGGGCCTGCGGATGGGGCGTTCTATTTGTTTTTGAAGGTTAACAGTCAGATGGATGCGTTGGCATTGGTGAAAAGACTGATCCGGGAACATAAAGTAGCGGTGCTTCCGGGGGACACATTTGGGATGGAGGATGGATGCTACTTGCGGGTTGCTTACGGTGCGTTGCCAAAGGAAACGGCGGCGGAGGGAATTGAACTATTAGTGCGGGGTTTGCAGGCAATTGTGGGTTGATTGTGTTATCGTGGAGAGAGAGAGGTGAAAGATGAAAAAGGTGGAATTGCATGAATTGCAAGAGCAAATGTTGTTGGCGGGAAAAGCAGGGTTAGAGGTGCAGCAGAATGGCAAGTTATTGGGATATTTTTACCCAGTATTGCAGCAGGATAAAGCGGAAGTAGATGCGCTGTGGGAACGCTGGGAAAAAGTGCTCGATCGGGTAATGGCAGAAACGGGACTAGATGAGGAAGGTTTGGTAGAAGCGTTAGCACCGAAAAAGACGAAAAAACATGAAGTTAGTGCTTGATGCGAATATTTTGATAGCAGAACTGCTGCGACGGCGGGGAAGGGAGTTATTGAGAAATCCTCAATTGGAACTGTATTTAGCAAAAAAGACTAGGGAAGAAACTGAGTATGAGTTGAGACAAAGGGTAAGAAAAATAGTTAACCAAGGGAGGTTAAGTGAATCTGCTGGTTCCGAACAGATTGAAGTAGCAGTGGGAATCATATCAAGTCAAATTAGGTTAATGCCGATATCTTTTTATGCGCCCTTAGAAGCAGAAGCGAGAAAGCGAATTCCCAGAGATCCTAATGACTGAGAAACGGTAGCGTTAGCCTTGGCCTTACCGGCAGCAATTTGGACAGAGGATTACGATTTTTTTGGCTGTGGATGTCCAACTTGGACAACGCAAACCTTGCTACTTCAATTGCAGGGGTGAGGGGCGAATTACGATGGGTGCATCCCGACCACGCCCTCACCCGAAACGCCCTCACCCGAAACGCTCTCACCCGAAACGCCCTCACCCGAAACGCCCTCACCCGAAACGCTTAGAAGATATCGAGACCAACTTTGACATCACTTTTGCTAAGGAAGTTGGCTTGTTTGCCAACTGTCCCGAGGTTGAATACAGCGAGTTACTCGAAAATATTTTGCAATATAACATTCCTTTAGCCCTAGAAATAAATTCCGAGAAAGCGCGGTCGGAAATGATTATATCTCCCATTCTTATAGAACTCAAAAAACAGTTATCCGATCGCATCAGTTTATTTTCCGGGAGAGAATTTAACGTGGAGTCAGAAAAAGGATTGAATGGGTTTTGTGACTTTATTATTAGCTTATCCCCGGAACAGCTATTCATTAAAGCACCGGTGTTTGCGCTGGTAGAGGCAAAAAATAATAACATCCAATCGGGGTTAGGGCAATGTATGGCAGAAATGGTGGCGGCGCAGTTATTCAACGATCGTCACAACCAGAACATCAAGAAAATTTATGGTGCA
>JACOMV010000402.1 GCA_014324065.1 Hormoscilla sp. SP12CHS1
TTGTCTTTGCAGCAGGCGATCGTCCGCTGCTTTAATTCATACGATCGCCCCTCGGCGGTGGAGTATCGCCGCAGTCGCAATTTGCCAGAAGCATCGATGGCAGTATTAATTCAAGCCCAAGTGCGAGGGGTGTTTTCCGGTGTGGCCTTTAGTCGGGATCCGGTGTTTCGACATGGGGATGAGGTGGTCATTGAAGCTTTAGCAGGAGATGCCACTAGGGTAGTGTCCGGACAGGAGACGCCAGAACAATATCGAGTTGTGGTTCTGGATGGCCAGACAACTCAGGTAGAGGAAATCCCATGCCTGCCAGATGTGCCACCAGGATTGATTCATGATGTTGCGATCTTGGCGCGTCAGCTGGAAAATCAATATAATGGTATTCCCCAGGATATTGAGTGGAGTTATGACGACAAGCAGCTATGGGTGTTACAATCTCGTCCCATCAGTACGATGCTGCCGATCTGGACCCGCAAGATAGCTGCCGAAGTGATTCCGGGCACGATCCGACCCCTGACTTGGTCGATCAATCGTCCTTTGACTTGCGGCGTGTGGGGAGAAATTTTTACGATCGTCTTGAGTTCTGCTGCTGCTGTTTTAGACTTTGAGTCAACGGCGACTCTGCAATATTCCCGCGCTTACTTCAATGCTTGCTTGCTGGGGGAAATATTTCTGCGCATGGGTTTGCCCCCAGAAAGTCTGGAATTTCTGACTCGCGGGGCTAAGTTTAGCAAACCCCCCCTGATGTCCACAATCAGACAATTGCCGGGTCTGCTGCGCCTGCTGAGGCGGGAATGGAATTTAAAACAGGACTTTGAACATGATTATTCCCAGGAGTTTGCCCCGAATATAGAGAAGTTACACGAGACTAGCCGAGAATCTGTCAGTGACCCAGAAGAACTGCTGCCACGGATAGATGGCATCCTGTTAGCGCTGAAGCGGGCGACTTACTATAGCATTCTCGCTCCTTTAAGTTTCGCTCTCAGGCAAGATCTGCTGAAGGTGGCAGATGCCGATCTCGATTATAGTCTGATGCCAGAAGTGGCTGCCGCCCGATCGCTCAATGAAATTGCGATCGCCGCCCGTCATCTGCTACCAGAGTTGGAGACTTTGACTCCGGAAACTATCTTTGGCACCTTGTCTGAGATCCCAGACGGTCAGACCGTGTTAGAGCAATTTCAGCAATTTCTCAGTCGCTACGGATATCTCAGCTCTGCTGCAACTGATATTGCTACTCCCAGATGGCAGGAAGACCCCAAACCCATTCGCCAACTGTTCGTGCAGCAGATTGGTAATATTCACATGGCACCTATAGAGTCCAGCCCTCAAGGTTTGAAAGCTCAGGTAGTGCAGGCCCGCCTTAATCTTAAAGCTAGAGTAACGAAGGTTTATAATCAACTGCTAGCAGAACTGCGCTGGAGTTTTGTCGCTTTGGAGCAAGCATGGCTGCGATCGGGTATGTTGCAGGAGTCTGGAGATATCTTTTTCCTCCAGTTTTCGGAAATCCGCAGTTTGATTGCTGGTAGGGACAACGGCGAGTTGAGTGAGAAATTACCGCAGTTGATTGGGACCAGAAGGAGTCAATTGCAACAGGATAATCTGCTGAATGCTGTACCCTATGTAGTTTACGGCAATGCCTCCCCAGCAGCTATCCTTAATTATAGCTGGAACAGCCCAACTGCTAGTCAGCAGTTGCGAGGAATTGGTGCTAGTCCCGGACTGGTAGAGGGTGAGGTGAAAATCCTCCGCAGTTGGCAAGAGATGCCAGATATTAACCGCAATCATATTTTAGTTGTACCTTATACTGATGCTGGTTGGTCGCCGCTTTTGGCCCGTGCGGGTGGTTTGGTTGCGGAAGTGGGTGGGCGCTTGTCCCATGGCGCGATCGTGGCCCGGGAGTATGGCATTCCCGCAGTGATGGATGTCCATGATGCTACAATTCTCTTGCAAGATGGTCAGCGTCTGCGCATTGACGGTCAGTTGGGAACTGTGGAAGTGATCGTTGCTCATGGTTAATGTCCAATTGTGAATTGCTAATTGTCAATTGGGGTGAGGTTCGTGACATCGGAGTTGCAGTGGCCGCACCAAGCTATTGTCAGTGACTGCTATAGCTGAGACACGGCATGGTAGCGTTGGGTTTCGTTCGGAACCCAACCTACATAAAAATGAACTCAGGGAAAAATATCAGAAATTCTAAATATCGTTGTCTTCGGAATAGGCTTCTTCAGATCGGGGTAAGCGCAAGAATCATGCTTGGGGCATATTCTCAAATATCATGAGAATGATTGCCTTCAAGGAGTGCGAGGCACAGTCCACTCGCAATTTTCTTCGATGTCTCGGGAGAGCGCCTCGGGGCTGTGGGGGGACACATGACCGTAGTTAAAAATCTCCATTTTTCAACTCAGATCGCATGGCCGTCACGAACTCTTCTGCTGTACTGTGCGTCATCAGTTTATTCTCCCGCAAATTTCGCTATTATCTTAGCACCTGTTTTCTGCTGACGCAATATCTGACGCCAAGTTATAATGCCATTAGTAAAGGGCCTAACTGATCGGCTATTTCATCGATATTTTTCCCATCATCTTCTGTAGGTTTGGTAACGCAACGAAACCCAACCGTTGTGTCACTTGACACTGCCGCTTAACCCAACCTACAGAGTCGGATGAATGGATTTTTGCAAACATCAGGCAATCACTAAATTTCGCCCAGACCAGAAGTTCGTAGAGGGGCCAGAACAAACCACACGACAGCGATTACGCTACACCCACAATACATATCCTGGACAAATCACTAAAACTTGGGACAATCTTGCCCGTCGTACTATATGTGATACTTGCAGCCGTAATACGGAGTGTGCGTTCCGTATCCGAAGGGCTATTTAATATATTAGTTGGAAGGGCTACTTCCGTCGAATCCCCTATGGCCACTACTGGCGATCGTCTAGTCATACCTTAAATGCTGGATAATACTCGGCAAATTCTACCGTTACCTGTGACGCTACTGCCCTCTGTAACTGACGTTCCAAAGTCGAACCCCACTGATTCTGGAAACATCTCCCAGATGTTCTGACCCATTAACTCTGACTGACTGCGGGATAATATCTTTTCCCCTTGAGAGTTCATAAATCTGAACCGCCACTGCCGATCTAAAGCCCAAAATGCATCCGTTATACTCTCCAGGATATTTACCATCTGCTGCCGCGATTCTTCCAGGGCCTTTTCTGCCTGCTTGCGATCGCTTATATCCCGAGACACCGCCACCATTTCTGGGGCTTTATTCCGATAACGATCGCGGATTATCTTGCTCGTCGTTTCAAACCAGATATATTTGCCGTCTTTCCTTCTGATCCGATATGTAATCGTGCATATACAGCTTGTTCGCTATTTAATTAGTACAATAACAGCATTTAGTAAACCAGTTCTTAAACGTATTTGTTCCCATC
>JACOMV010000403.1 GCA_014324065.1 Hormoscilla sp. SP12CHS1
TAGCTGAATTGGGTCTGCATTGAGTATAGCTCTAGTTTAGCACAAAAATGTTCTACTTGTTTTCTGAACAAGCTGTAATGGGCTTGGAGGCAATTATAAATGAACAATTATCGATGAACAATGAACAATTACCATCGAAAATTAGGGCTCGCCATATTGCTAGCTTTAAGTTGGGAGATTGCTAGCTATTTTACTAATGGGATACCAGCTTGGGGGCAAGCAGGAACGGAAGAGTTGACCCATACTTGTCAACCTAACATACCTACGGGTAGGGTGAAATGCAATTATCCCATTGGCGACAATTTTGAGGGAGACCTGGTGAATGGGATAATTGAGGGTAGGGGAGTGTATGTATACGCCAATGGGAATCGCTACGAGGGAGAGTTCCGCAATGGCAAGCCTCATGGCTGGGGGTTATTCATCAGTGCAGATGATGCCCGCTTCGAGGGACTGTTTGAGAATGGTACGATTAAAAACGGGACAGTTGTTTTTCCTGATGGCAACCGCTACGAGGGTGAATTCGATCGGGTTCAAGAAGTTGGCACTGATATAATCATGAGTCAACCGGGTGGTAAGGGGAGATTTATATTTAACGATGGCAGTCGCTACGAGGGTGAATTCTTCGCCGGTCAAATTTTTGGCATGGGGGTACTCAAGCGCCCGGATGGGACCAACTGCACGGGACAGTTCTTTAATCCGAATCTGGACGCGAGAGTGGTTTGTACATTCGGAAACGGGAGTAGCTATGAAGGAGAGTTGCGCGGAGGACTACCTCATGGAGAAGGGACGATGATAGATGCTAATAGTCGGCGCTTTTCAGGATATTTTCGTGATGGTGAGTTGGTTGAGTAAGATTACGGCCAAGTCAAGCTTGAGACAGTCTGAGGCTGTAAGCGCTAAGGTGGAAAAATACCTTGATTAAGTGGTGATGCCATGACTAATGCGGCTTCTGTTGAGGAAAATCCTGGTGGGTTTGTACCTGATGCCAGACAGGATGCTGATTTGCTTAGAGAACTGGGCTTTATCCCAGGTTTAAAGGAAATCCTGATGTTGCGACAGGTTCATGCTTTGGAACATGCTACGGTTTGGGTGCTGAGTGAAGGTGCTGGATCTTCTGATTCTGTCCGGATAGCAGATAATCAGCTGTTGGGTGGGATGTCTACCGAGAGGGGCTTCTATCTCTACGGTGATGTGGCTACATCTGACGTGCAGCGGGCGGTGCATGGGGCTTTAAGGCGGATTACTACCGGTGGCTACGACCTGGCGGTGCATCCCCGCTGTGGTACGAATCTGTCGGTGTTGATGCTGCTGACGGCGGGTATGGGTTTTGGTATAACTATGTTGCTGCCTAAAGGCCCGATGGGGCAATTGTTGGGTTTCGGCATTGCGGCTACGGCGGCGGCCCAGCTGGCTCCGGATCTGGGTGCGGTGGCTCAGCGATACGTGACGACGGCGATTCCTTTTAATCTGGAAATAGCCCAAATCTCGGCAATACAGGACTTCTGGGGGCGCCCTACCCATTTTGTGGAGGTGCGATGGCAGGAAAGTTAACAAAACTTAAAATAGGGAATGCTCCCAGAGGTACCTTCGAGTAGTAGGCTGAAAAACAAACCATCAAGTTCAATAAGGGAAAGGCACTCATGGTTCAACGTGGTTCTAAGGTGAGGATTCTCCGGAAAGAATCTTACTGGTATCAGGATGTAGGCACGGTGGCTTCGATCGACAAGAGCGGTATTAAGTATCCAGTGATTGTCCGGTTCGACAGGGTAAACTACACTGGCTTTAGTGGCAGCCCCTCTGGTGTGAACACTAATAACTTTGCTGAGAGCGAAGTGGTTGAGGTTGCACCTCCGAAGAAGAGATAAAGACGAGACAAAGTTGTGCCGGAACTGCCGGAGGTAGAAACGGTCCGCCAGGGGCTCAATCATTTGACCCTGGCTCGGGTAATATGGGGTGGGGAGGTTTTGCTCGATCGCGCGCTCGCCCACCCAATTTCTGTGGCCAGTTTCCTGAATGGACTCCAAGGAGTGGCGATCGCTCATTGGCATAGGCGCGGCAAATATTTACTAGCAGAGTTAAAAAGAGAACAGAATAATGGGGAAGAAGGAGGGTGGTTGGGGGTTCACCTGCGGATGACGGGTCAGCTGTTGTGGGTGGAGAGAACGGAACGGTTGCAGAAACATACGCGGGTGCGGCTGTTTTTTGCTTCGGAAAAGGAATTGCGGTTTGTGGATCAGCGTACTTTCGGTCAGCTGTGGTGGGTATCCCCGAGGGAAAAGCCGGAAACAATTATTACAGGACTGCAAAAGTTGGGACCAGAACCTTGGGCAGCAGAGTTCTCGGTAGCATATATGACAGGGAAGTTGGGAAAGAGTCGGCGTCCGATTAAAACGATGCTGCTGGATCAAGGATTTGTGGCAGGTATTGGTAATATTTATGCAGATGAAGCTCTGTTCCTGAGTGGGATCCCACCCCTGAGGAGTTGCAGGGATTTGAGTCCAGAGCAAATTGAGAGCCTGAGAAGGGCGATCGTGCAGGTTTTGGAAGCAGCGATGGATGCTGGGGGGACTACTTTTAGTAATTTTCTCAATGTGCTGGGCGTCAATGGTAATTATGGGGGTGTGGCCTGGGTGTATAATCGCGCGGGAAAACCTTGTCGGGTCTGCGGAACCCTAATTCAGCGCCAGAAGTTTGCGGGGCGATCGACTCATTTTTGTCCCCAATGTCAGAAATAGTCAGTGGTTAGTGGTTAGTGGTTAGTGGTTAGTTGTATTGATGGTTGCAGTATGTCAAAATGCGTAAGTATAGTGATTTAGAGAAGAGATCGAGAAGTAATGGCAGATACAATCAAGAAGGGTTCGTTGGTTCGCGCCGTTCGCGAAAAGTTGGAAAATAGTCTGGAAGCTAAGGCTAGCGACGCGCGCTTCTCGTCTTATATCTTTGAAACTAAAGGCGAGGTGATGGATACGCGGGGAGACTATGCCTTGGTAAAGTTTGGGTTCGTGCCGACGTCGAATATTTGGTTGCGCATCGACCAGTTGGAAATATTTGAGTAAATTGATGGCCAAAGCCCACAGACAGCAAGTCTGGGGCTAGGCACGAAAGCGCCTGGGAAGCACTAAAGTGCTTACTACGAACGGTTTTGAGACTTGACTCAGTTCACAAACCAGTTCAGATGGATTATGGTTAATTTATACTAAAACAATCAAGCAAGAAAATTGATATGGCATCAACGACAGGTCTACAAGGCACTCAATTACAAGCCAAAACCCGCGTCCTGCTGACATTGTGGGACATGGAACCCAATGGGGAGAAAGTGAAGAAAAGTGAACTGACTCAGAAAAGTAAGCGGAGTGTTAGGGGTCGAGCTGGGAATCACTTCCCAACCCTCCCATTCGGAACCGGACTTGCGACTTTCACCGCATCCGGCT
>JACOMV010000404.1 GCA_014324065.1 Hormoscilla sp. SP12CHS1
ATAGCTCATAGCATTTACATCTCCAAATTTAAGTTCTCAAATCTTATTATAGCATAAATTTCTATTTTCAAGAGGTCTTTTCGGTGCCTTTCGGTCCCCCTTCTAACTACCTCATCGGAGGTACCCTCTCCGAAACAGACCACTAACCACGCCTAAAAATCCATTTCTGCCTGATATATCTCAACTGGGTTACCATCTGGATCGAGGCATCTAAAAAATCGCCTTCCCTGTATAGAAGAAATCTGCTGCAAAATTTTAACTTCAAATTGGACCGCATTATTGTAAGCTGGCTCTAATGATTTGATTTCCAAGCAGATAGTAGCATTCCTCTCTGAAGTATTACTCGGTACTTCGCTGCTTTTGAGATTATTTAATTGCTTTAAGACAATGCGATCGCATCTCACTAAACCCTTTGATTCCTTTTCAACTTTTATACCTAAAACACGTTCGTAAAAATACCGTGCTTTTTATATGTTGACAACCAGCAATTTCACTGTCATTTGACAAACTTTAACCGGTTGGATATCTATCTCATCTCGAACTTCGCTGACCCCCTGAGAGTGATTTTCATTCTGCATTTCATTTTTCTGGCGTGAAAGCTTAGTGATATACAGAGTTTGACCATCAACAGTCCTTACTTTCCAATAATTTGCTACTGTTGTTTCAGATAAAGGTCTATGCTGTTGTCTGTCAGATGTGCTAGCTTTTCTGCCATCTGGAATCACAACAAGATCGTCATTATTTGACATGGCAAGTTTTTCCAGGAAAGAATCAAGATGTTTTTTTCTAGTCTCAATAGCTAGCTGAGCTTGGCCAGCACCTTGATTTTTGACTAAATTTTCTGCCAATTCTCTAATATACCTAGCATCCTGAACTTGCTCTGCATAGTCACCTAACCATTCAATTCCATGCAGGGCACCGAGAATTCCACCGGTCATGGATGCAATAGTATCGGTGTCAGCTCCAAAAGCAAATGCTGGGAATTTAAGACCGTTAATTGGATCGGCGGCGTAGCGCGAAGCCAGAAATATGGCAGCAGCAGCACTTACAGTTCCAGCACCTTTATGACTGGAAAAACATCCTAGTTCTGCCAGTACCTCCCGATCGACTGGGAGGGCACCTTGTTTCATTCCCTGTTGGCATTGTTCCAGCAGCTTTTTCATCTCCTCAACAGTCGATCGCCAATTTTTTTTATATTCTCCAGCATTGACTTCTTTAGCAGCAGGTTTCCAGGTGGGGAAAATATCATCCAACTCTGGCAACTCCGACCAATACTTAACGGCAGACAGCACTCGGTCAATAATTGCGCCGTAGGTCAGAGTATTTGTTTCTCGCAACGCCACCCAGACTGCAAAGCCATACACGATCGCGCCAACTAATGCCCTCGGATGACCGTGGGTACAAACGCCATTCACAACTACATTCTTAGCAATGGAGCGAAAATCCGTTCCCGTTGCACCTAACAGACAGTGGGGCAAAATTCGCATCGCCACACCATTACCACCCGCATGAAAGTATTTCTGATTATCTTCAGCTTTGGGAGCAGACCAAGGCTCTTTTCCAGCCAACCATTGCTTTGCAGCTCGTTTTGTAGCTCCACCACCACCTCGTTCGTAACAAGTCCAAGTTGGCAGCTCCTTTTTTGTCAGATGATGCCACCACTGCTGACCGAAAAGGAGGCTTCTAGCAGTGCAGAGGAGCAATTGGCTATCGTCGCTGTATTCCCCTGGAAGGATCGCTTCTTCATGTGGATAATATTGACCTCCCGATCGGCGTACCCATCGTTGGAATCTATCGACTGGCGATTTTTCTAGAGAAGCTGCTTTGCGATCGATTCTTTTCGCTTCTATTTCTTGGGGCCATCCCAGTGCATCGCCAACTGCCGCGCCCAGAAATGCTCCTTGGGCCTTGGCAATTATAGAAAGTCCGTTGTGGCGATTGTCATTAGTCATGTTTCATTCCTTTCTATCCAAAGTATTTCTTGAGGTCGCTTACCGGAGCTAATCAAATTACTTAACTCATATTTTTTAAATAGAGTTGGTCCGATTACAAAATTGAACCTATCTTTGGGTTCTCCCAAAAGGTTCAGGCGTGCCACCTCGTTTTTCGCTTGGGTTTCCGTTGCCACGGCTATTGCTATGATATCCGATATCCCAATTTGATCTGGGATGAGAACTTCGGCCTGGTTATCTGTGGGACAGCAAGCTAAATGTTCTCCCTCCAGAGCCATCAACTGATTTGGCAAACATTGATGAAAACTTATCTGCACCTTCGGCTATGTCCCTTCCATAATTAGAAGCAGCATTTCGCGGACAGAAACGAGTTCCAGGTAACCAGAGGTACTTAGGGTCGATCAACAGAACTACCCAATCTTGGAATATGATGTCCCTAAAGCGAGCCTTGTCAAAGTACCAGACGTTGGGATATTCAATTGAACAACTGATGTATCCCTCATGCCTGTCCAGTCTATTCAGGTCTATTGCTGTAAAAACACTACGTTCCTCTGATTGTAAATGTTTTGTCGCCAGGATGCCTGTGGTTCCAGTTAAAATGTGAACGAGGTTCTGCGATGGGTCAAGTGACAAAGCCTCCTTATTCCACGACTTTCTGCCTCGCGCTTAATCGCATCAATCATAGTTTTCCTCTCTGGTAAAGCGCCCAATTAGGTGGTAGAAGACTCGTCACGTCGCCGCTGTAAGTTATAATTAGGCGTGTTTTAGCGCGGGTGACACCCACATACAGTAAACGTCCATCCCAAACCATTGCCTCATCTTCTCCGAAAGTAGCCACTGTTTCTGGAGCGGGCAGTCTATCTCTACTACAAAATGGTAAGATAACCACGTCGAACTCCAGCCCCTTAGCAGCGTGATAAGTTCCATATCGGATGCCCGGACCGGACCGCCAAGTAATCATATCTCGATGGAGTCTAATACTATTACTTGGTAGGTACGATTTAATTATTTTTTCGTATTGGCGATCGCGCAACAGGATTGCTACAGTCTGAGTACGTGCTGCCTCGATAGCCTGTTTGACAACCCACTTGATTTCCCGGTCAATAGAGGAACATTCAACAAGAGTTGGCAAAGGACCGTCCGCTTTGGGAGCAACCGGTTCTACGATATCGGGGAGCCCTCTAAAGTAGGGCATCTTGGCAATTTCCAGACCTAACTTGGTAATTTGTTGCGTATTCCGATAGTTTTCTTTAAATTCCCATACCTTCTTGATGTCAAGTCCCGCCTCTCGCCAAGAAATCCGATGTCCATAAATCTGCTGAGCAACATCTCCAAAAAATGTCAGGGAACCATTAGCAGGAATTGCTTTAGCCAGCGTTCGTATTTACCACCCTACTCACCAGACTTCAACCCTATTGAGATGTTGTGGTCAACGGTTAAGTCACTGGTCAGAATGTTCC
>JACOMV010000405.1 GCA_014324065.1 Hormoscilla sp. SP12CHS1
AGTAGCCTCCTGCGGTGAAAGTCGCAAGTCCGGTTCCGAAAGGGAGGGTTGAGAGGCGACTCTCAGCTCGATCCCGACCTTTAGAAGGGGGTGGGCTGCATCTCTTGGGTAGTGCGAGTAGCGCGGCCTTCGCGAGATGCAGAAGGCGCTCTCCGACTGCGGCAGTGCCCAAATCAATGTGAGTACAGCGAGGCTTAGCCCTAAGATGTCAAAAAACAGTTCTGGAAAATTCATCAGGGGTCTGTTGTTAGGTACTGTGATTGGAGGTGTAACTGGCATCCTGATGGCACCTCGGTCCGGACGACAGACGCGGCAGTTATTGAAAAAATCAGCTGAAGCTCTGCCAGAGTTGGCAGAGGATATCTCGGCAAATGTCCAAATTCAGGCAGACCAGCTCTCAGAAGCAACACTGCGCAATTTGGAGGAGACTCTCGAACGACTCCGACTGGCGATCGCGGTGGCGATCGAGGCGGGAGCCAGGGAACAGGAAGCACTCTCTCAGGAGTATGCCTCCGATCTCGAAGAACTGTCCGACGATCCTAATGAACAACTGCCTGGGGACACCCCGATGTGCAGCGGAGGTGGCCCGGAGCGTGCGCAGTGCGAATAGCGCGACACGCAGACGGCATCGGAATCAGAGACAGATTTACTTTTTTCTCAACAACAGGAACCATCGCTGTAGGTCAATTTTGTGCTCGATCCCCTCTTTTGGCTAGGACTATCTATCTTACTGGTCGCCGTCAGCCTCACCGCTGTGCTGGTGGCGGCCCTGCCCGCCTTACAGGAGTTGGCCAGAGCTGCGAGCAGTGCCGAAAAGCTCTTTGACACTCTCAGCCGCGAACTGCCCCCCACCCTAGAGTCCATCCGTCTGACCGGTCTGGAAATCAGCGATCTCACCGATGAGGTGAACAAAAGAGTTCAAAGTGCCTCTCAGGTAGTCCAACAAGTCGATGACAGCATCGATATTGCCAAAAAGCAAGCACAAAAAGTCCAGGTAACTACCAAAAGCGTCTGGGCTGGCCTTAAGGCTGGCTGGAAAACCTTGACAAAAAAGAAAAAATCTGCTATTAAATATCGCCACACTCCCGATCCTTTGCCTTTGTCAGCTGGAACTGCCCTCGACTTTGAGCATGAAACCGGTCATAAACGCACCGGCGAACGCTGCGCGAAAAATCGAGAAGGTGCAGAGCGATTGCAGGCGCGGCGAGAGGCTGACTATTTGCCCAGTCAATATTTGCCGAAGCCAGAGTCAGACCGACCCTCATCTCAACCGGTGTCTCCTGGGAGCGCTCAGAGCACTACCCAGGAGACACCGCCTGCACCTGTAGATCGGCGGGATGAATCCTGAACGAAGTCGTTACTCACAGCAAAAAATATTAAAATCAAGTAAACAAGTGTAAAGTTTCGTTAACAAATCTGGGAATTTGGTGACGACTCAGACTGGGTGTTGTTGAAGTAATGATCGAGTTTCCTATGCAAAAGCAGTTTTTTAAGAGAATTTTGGTATCGCTGATGGCAGGTGTGCTGGGTTTGTCAATCTGGGCTCACGCCCCCGCAACCTCCGGTGCATATAATAATCCCGAATTACTCCCCGATCGCCAGACTCCGATAATAGACTTAGGCAAAACCCTGACCGATATACAAGAAGAAAGACTGGTCCAGGAATTAGAAGCATTTGAAAGGTCAACAGGCTGGAAACTGCGAGTTTTGACCCAATTTGACCGCACGCCGGGGCGGGCGATCGCAGATTTTTGGGACCTGAATGAAAAAACTGTGCTGCTGGTTGCCGACTTACGAGGCGGCAATATCCTCAATTTTAACCTCGGCGATGAGGTTTACAAACTCCTACCTCGTACCTTCTGGGTGGAGTTGCAAACCCGTTATGGCAACCAGTTCTTCGTGCGCGAGAATGGCGAAGACCAATCCATCATTCAATCTCTAGAATCAGTCAAAACTTGTTTGTCTCGGGGAGGTTGCCGAGTAGTGCCAGGACTACCCAGAGAACAATGGATTCTCACCCTGATTACCTCGGTGATTGGCGGACTGGTCTGTGGTGTGGCCGCTATTCCCCGGAAACCAGGACAGGTGTTTGCATGGCAGTGGGCTTTGATGTTCTCACCCCTGTGGGGCATCCTGTTTATCGCCTTCGGCATAGGACCGGTGATAGCCAGGACGACGGATTGGCTGCCCCTACTTCGGAATGTGATGGGTTTTCTGCTTGGTGTAATGGTTGCCTACCTTTCCCCCACCATTAGCCAATCTTCGGCATCTGAAACCTGAATGCTCAACTAGATCCAGGCTCTGATAAGCTAGTAGCTGATAGCTGGCAATTAATCGCTATATGGAATGGCACATAACAGATGCCCAAAGTCTGGCAATTATTGACCGAGAAATTGGATCCCATAGCTTCTCACTGGCGGAGTACGAGATTATCCGCCGGGTAATTTATGCCACAGCTGACTTTGAATATAAGTCGCTGATCAAATTTTCTGACCAAGCCTTACAGTCTGGGGCCGCTGCGTTAGCGGCTCGTACTACTATTGTGCTGATGGTACAGGTAGGGATTGTACACACTATCCAGAACACCTTTGCCAACCCTGTCTATTGCAGCATGGAAACTCTGACGCGCCCCCAAAGGGAAAAAACTAAGGCCGCTTGGGGCATTGAAACCTTGGCGCGACGATACCCAGAGGGGATATTTGTTATCGGCGAGGCTCAGACGGCCCTATCAGCTTTGGTAGAACTAATTGAGATTGAGGTGATTAGACCAGCTTTGGTGATTGGGGCACCAGCTGGCTTTGTGGAAGTGGATGTCACGAAAGACAGGCTGAATGACTCCCAGGTGCCTCACATTCGCATAGAAGGACGTAAAGGTAGTGCTGTGGTGGCAGCGGCTATTATCAATAAACAACTGTGGCGAGACGCCTATGTATGCTCGCGAGCATCTGTACCTAGGAAATCCCAGGGAAGCGACTAAAACGTTATCAGTGCACGTGTATTCTTTGATGTAGAGCGATCGGGTTTACATTATGCTCTGGGTTTCTAGACTCGAGGGATAGATGCAAGGGTATCATGGAACGAACTACTTCGTGTCTATCCGCCAGTGCAGATTGAATTCAGCGTTGCACTAGATAAAACAGGTTCCGACCCCACGATATTTTCAGACCTGAGTGATTGTTCTGTTACCGGGCTGGTAAAAGATAGTAAAATGTACATAGGAGATCCAAAGGGGCTACTCAAGATTTTCAAGTATTAAGCTATGCTGCTACTTGTGAAGACAATGGCGGGGGAAATCAAAATACGACCTGTGACTATAGCGATTCCCTTAAGATTACTCAAGTTGCGACCTATAAAAATTTCTACGTCCCAGACAGCCATTTTTGGTAAATTTCTCCGCAAAAATGCCATTTTG
>JACOMV010000406.1 GCA_014324065.1 Hormoscilla sp. SP12CHS1
ACCGATTAACCGCTTTGATTGTTTTGGATTTGATTCCAAATATGTCCATGTATAACTATAGCTCATAGCATTTACATCTTCAAATTTAAGTTCTCAAATCTTATTATAGCATAAATTTATATTTTCAAGAGGTCTAACAGAGAGACTGCAGATTCGCACTCTTTCCACTTTATATGAGTCACGCCATTATCCTGAAACTGCAACAGGCGATCGCGATACTGAAATCGCCCCTGAATGTCAGCTACATACCATACTCGTTCTGCTCCATCAATTGCTAGGTAGATGCCCCCTGCCTTGGGCAGCGATCGCCACTCGATTAGCAAAACTTTTGTGAGTCTGTCAATCTCTGGTTTGGCACTCATAACTATACTGTTTTTATCCGATCGAATTTGCCCACACTTTTGCCCATTCTAAAGTTTGCTGTACCTGTGGGAGGGTAGCTGCTTCACAGTATAACCGCAGCAAGGGTTCGGTGCCACTGAAGCGCACTAGCAACCAGCTGCCATCTGCTAAGCGAAATTTGTAGCCATCCACTCCGTTACAATCTACCACAGATTTACCTGCAATTTCCGTTAAGGGGTTTGCTTGCAGTTGGGCGAAGATGCGCGATCGCACTTCCATACTGGCCAGAGGCAAGTCAATCCGATCGTAGGCGGAAGTATAACCCGTTTTCTGTTGCAACTTGCGATAAATATCGCTCAAATCTTGACCAGATTGAAGAACTGCTTCAATCACATAAAGCGCCGACAACAGGGCGTCTCGTTCGGGAATATGAGTGCTATAACCTATGCCCCCGGACTCTTCGCCGCCAATTAAGACTTGGGTTGATAACATGCGATCGGCGATGTATTTGAAACCAATTGCTGTCTCATGTACTGGCAGATCGTAGAGACTCGCTACCCGGGGAATCAAGTCAGAACCGCTGATAGTTTTGATTACTTCCCCGGTAAATCCCCTTCTTGCTGCTAGGTGTCCGATGAGGATGGGGATTAAAAACTGGGAACTGAGAAAGTTTCCTTGCCCATCTACAGCAGCGATGCGATCGCAATCTCCATCAAATACTAATCCTACTACTAAATCTCTCTCACGCTTGTGATTTTGTATCAAGCTAAACAACCCAGACAGGTAACGGGGTAGAGGTTCCGGCGCACCGCCACCGAACAGCGGATCCCGATCGCTATTTATTTCCCGAATTGGCGCCCCGATTATCTGGCTTAGCCCACCGGTAGCTGCACCATGCATCACATCTGCAAACACAGTCAGTTTCCCCTCCGTAATGGCAGATTTGAGCAATCCAACGTCTACTTTTGACTTCAGCACTTCGCAGTAACTGGACCAGGGATTGAACTTGGCGATCGTTCCAGCTTGGGCGGCTACTGGTGGTTCTTCGTGCAACCGGGCTTCAATCTGTTGAGTTACTTCTGGAGGAACCGATCCGCCAAAAGCACCCTTGACTTTTAAGCCCAAATACGTTCCCGGATTGTGAGAAGCCGTGATGATGATCGCCCCCAAGGCATTAATTTCCTTAGCGGCCCAGCTAAAAGCCGGCGTAGGGGCATAGGTTTGAGTCAGTAATACATCAAACCCCGCCGCTGCAATTGCCTCAGCTGCCGTGCGGGCAAAGTCTTCGGCCATGAAGCGCCGGTCGTGACCAACAATCACGGTATTGTTAGCGACGGTTTCACCATAAACTTGGGCTAGCACTTGAGCGGCTATGGGCACGACTAATGCTACCCGATCGAATGTAAAATCTGCGGCAATTAGGCCTCGCCAGCCATCGGTGCCGAATTCGATTGGATTTTGTGAGTGGACTGCCATAAAATCTCTGCCTTGCATCACGCCCCTTTTAGTTTACCGCCAATCGAGTCAGATAGGCTCTGCCTGGAGGGTTAACAGCAGTTAAAGATTGCATATCTAGGGCAGATCGGTTACATTGTTCGTAGTAAGCACTAAAGTGCTTCCGGGCCCGGTTCGTAGTAAACGCTAAAGCGTTTGCGGTTCGTAGTAGACGCTAAAGCGTTTGCGGTTCGTAGTAAACGCTTTAGCGTTTGCCCTTTGCCCTTTGGCAGGAACTGGCTTTCAGCGTTATTTATGTGTAATTAATTTTGTGCTATTACTTAGCACCACAGTGATGTTATTCCGCAGCACCTCACGCGGTCACCCCCGTACCTGGGGGAGGGGAATTGAACCCCCATGATAACCAGAGTTTCTAGTTTCCTAGACTAGAACGAATCGCACACCATAATTGTTGTTATAAGCCTTGAAGAAATCAATATCGCCCATAATCAGAGACAATGCAATCCCAGAGACAATGCAATCCCAGTTCCTACCAGAGAATGCCACTCAGCCAGCAGTTGCTAAACTTACCCAGACAAGGAGACCAAATGCCTGACCCCTTAATGTACCAACAGGATGCCTTTGTGGTTTTAGAGCCTGACCTTCCCGAACAATACCTCACCGCCGATGAGCTGCTAGAAAAGTTAAAATTAATTATAGCACATCGGCAGCAATATTTGCCCATATCGCTACAAAAATTTACGTCTATCGCATCCCAAGCCCAGTATTTACTGGAAACTTACTGCGAATTAGACCTGGGTCCTGGAGAGTTTTTACAGTGGTATGCTGTGCGCCTGGAAAAGTGAGTTGTCAGTGGTCAGTTGTCAATGCCAGAATTTTGAATTGTTATTTGACTACATCAGCTCTGGCGTAGCGGGGAGACTTGCGGCCGGTAATCATGCTATTGCTGCTCCTACTTTAATAGCTCTTTGTGTGCGACGGGCATCTCCCAAATTACAGGTTGACCATTGGTCGGCGGCCCATTTCTTAACCAGGGCAAGCGCAAGAAAAATTGTGCATGTGGTATGGATCCACGAAAATTGCGACTGTGCCATATTCGCACTCCTTGAAGGCAATCGTTGTACATTTTTGGGATGATAGCAGCCAATTGTTGAAAATTGCTGATTGCTAATTGCTAATTGCCAAGAGTAAATACATCTATTCATGACTAAAAATGACTATCTGGATTAACCTTTGAGTATTAGCAATTAGCAATCCTTATCATCCCGGAGTTGTGCAACGCCAGCAATCATTCTCATGATAGTTGATAATAGATGCCCCAAGCATGATTCTTGCGCTTACCCTGATTTCTTAACGTCTGTTAACTCCTGCAGGTCTAAGTTACTGTGTATTTTTGGGTACATTATATTTGCATATGGTACGGAAGGTACAAAAGTGATATAGCGCTTTACAAATCGCCTATCATGCTTTCGTGCCCTGTGAGGGGGGTGAGAGCCCACATACCTGGGTAAAAACCACTATATTTCTAGGGCGTGTCATCAGTTAGAAAAAAGATGCTCTAGTAGTTAGCAAAAAAGAGGTGAAAGATGCACCGATACGCACTC
>JACOMV010000407.1 GCA_014324065.1 Hormoscilla sp. SP12CHS1
ATCGAGTTTATTGGCTAATGAAACCAATTAGGCTTTCACTGGTGTCAGTTTGTACCTAAACGAGTCGCACACAGAGATTGTTAGTTGTCCGGGAGCCCTAGCGAAATCTCGATCGCCTTAGCCTCGGCAGCAGAGTACATCGAAGTGGGGTGCTCTCAACCATACAACGGAGTAGCAGTCACCTCCACCGGTGCGGCAGCCAATCGCCCGCGCAGGCAGGCTTAGTTTATGTAGCGATACTCTTTAGGGTATCACGGCGCTAATTGTTCGTGTTTAACTAATTGAACAGTTTGCATCCATAACCTCTGGTGCATCTGTTAATGTTGGTGGCGGTGGGGGCTGAGTGTAATCAATATGTACGTCCGGCCCTAAATATTCTTCTACGTATGGGTCCATATTAATGGTAAATTAGATTATGGCTTGCTGGTTTACAAGGAGGCGATCGCACCTAATTTTCTCTGTTCCTAACGATCGTAGGGTTGCCGCTGCTGTGCTATGGGGGACTGCTGCTGCTGCGCCCCCCCAGAACCAACCAAGAACGGGTGCTGTTTAGGGGCATTACCTACCTACAAGCGGTTAGCCCGTTCCCTGCCGCGCCGCGTGATGATTCATATCGTCACTATTGACTTAACTGCCCCCGGGATTAAGGTCTTTGTGACCCCAGGCAGTCCAGGACCCAATCGCGCGTAAATCCCGGCCCGAACTACAACGGAATTTGTCCGAGAGTTTCAGGTGTGGGTTGTTGGTTGTCAGTTGCTATCGCTGATAAGGACTAAAGTCCTTACTACGAACCTCTGACCTATAGATAGTCCCAGTCCCAAGCCTGAGTCACCAGACTACTCAGCCAGCATCTGCTAGCCGGTTCTAGCAGACCGTCATCAGCTAACACCTCCGCTATTAACTGTTCCAAGGAACGTCCTTGAGAACGAAACACCTGGATCACCCCCGCGATCGCCGTTGCAACCAGTTCTTCATCCACCTGCTTTTCTTTGAGGGCGACAATTTCTTGAGTATTGGTGGGAATTTCATAATTCATGGCTACTAATCGATTTTATTAAAAATTGTGCTACAGATTAGATTTCAAAAGTATCTGCCAGAGAGAGTTTAGCAATCTCAAATCCCAAATCTCAAATCGTCAATTCCTATCAAAGAGTTTTTCACTCCCTAGCGCTACGCGCACTTCGTCTCACAAAATGATATGTTTGTAAAGTTTCTTAACATGATTTTCATCTGTGATTCTGTAGTATAGCGTAATTTATACCTTTGTCAACTCGGTTTCAAACAATTTTCAGCCAATGAACGAATTACTTTATCTGGAAGTTCCCACCCCCGCTCGGGCGGCGGTAACGGCCTGGTTACAGCAGGAATACGATCCGGGGATGGGGGCCAAGCAGGCCGCCGCCGATGGCATCAGGCTGGAATTTGGTCAAAATGGTTCCCAACCCACAGCAGAACTCTCGATATTTGTCTGGTCGGTGCAGCGAACGACATACTTAAAGGCATTTCGTTGGTCAGACAGACCTCTCAAGCGGGAAAAACAGTTAATTGCCAAACTCCGTGCCGATCTCAGAGACAAGTTTCCCTATCAATATCCCGAACCGCCAGCGATTAACCTCTCCCAGCAAACTATCTTTGAGGCCCTGGTTGGCCAGTACCCCCTGACAGTCAAGTACTTTCAGAAAATGCCCAGGGGCGATTATCATCTCCAGCGGGTATATTGGTGGGAGCAACGTTGGCGTCAAAGCGTCCGCAACCCCCAGAAACCCCAACAAGTAGTTTTTCCCCAGCAGCAAGCAGCACCCAAAACAGAGTACGACCTGATCTATATTGGGGGGGCTTTAGGGGCGATCCATGCAGCCAGGATGGCCCGGTTGGGCTATCGGGTGCTGTTGATCGAACGCTTACCCTTCGGACGGATGAACCGAGAGTGGAATATTTCCCGGGATGAGTTTCAAAGAATCATTGACCTGGGTTTGTTTACTCCACAGGAGTTTGAGCAGATAATTGCCCGGGAGTATATTGATGGATTTAATAAATTCTTTGATGGTAACAACCCCAGTCACTTAAGAGCAAAAGTTTTACATACTCCAACTGTGCTGAATGTGGCCTTAGACTCGGAGAAGTTTTTGGACCTCTGCGGGCAAAAGCTGTGGGATGCGGGGGGAGTTATCTGGGATGAAACTGAGTTTATCCGGGCGGATGTATCTAAAGATAATGTTTTAGTTCACCTGCAACATCTGCCCACGGGGGCACAAGATCGAGCAACTGGACGCCTGCTGGTGGATGCCATGGGCACCGCTTCCCCGATCGCCTGGCAGTTGAACGGCGGGCGTACCTTCGATAGCGTTTGTCCTACCGTCGGAGGGGCGATCGCCAGTGGTTTTGAACCGGGAGTCTGGGATTCTAATTACGGGGACGTACTCAACTCCCATGGAGACATTTCCCGGGGACGACAGTTAATTTGGGAATTATTTCCCGGCGCGGGAGAGGAACTGACGATTTATTTGTTTCATTACCATCAGGTCCATCCCGATAATCCCGGTTCTCTTTTAGAAATGTATGAAGATTTCTTTACAATTCTCCCCGAATATCGTCGCTGCGATATGGACAAGCTGGTCTGGAGAAAGCCCACCTTCGGCTATATTCCCGGTCACTTTTCTGTCGGCAGTCGCGATCGCGCGATCGCCTGCGATCGGATCCTGGCCATCGGCGACGCCGCCTCACTCCAGTCACCCCTAGTCTTCACCGGTTTTGGCTCCCTGGTCAGGAATCTGCCCCGTCTGACTGCACTTTTAGATACAGCCCTCAAGCATGACCTCTTGTCAGCCGAACATTTAAATCAAATCCGGGCTTACCAAAGCAACATCGCCGCCACCTGGCTATTTTCCAAAGGGATGATGGTGCCCACAGGTCGCCACTTGCCCCCGGAACGGATCAATTCCATGCTGAATACCTTCTTTGGCCTGCTAGCAGAGGAACCGCCAGAAGTAGCAGACACCTTCATTAAAGACCGTACAGACTGGCTGACCTTTAATCGACTGGCCCTAAAAGCAGCTTTCATGAACCCGGCCCTGTTACTGTGGATTTGGGAAATGGCAGGTGCCAAGGATATGCTGCGTTGGTTAGGCAGCTACTTCAGCTTCACCCTCAGCGCCTTCGTCAACTTGTTGCTGGCAGGCTGGTTTCCTGGCTTCACCCGCTGGTGTCAGCCTTGGTTAGAACGGAAGTATCCCGCCCTGTGGCTGCGAATGCTGACTGTCAGCTACGGGCTGACTACTATGATGAAACGTTCGCTGTAGTACTCGGCCTCCCCGCCCGCCTCACCCTAAAGGATTCTGTTGGCGAATGGAGGGGATTACCCCCTAGGCGGTCGCCTGAGGTCCTAGACTAGCAAAAC
>JACOMV010000408.1 GCA_014324065.1 Hormoscilla sp. SP12CHS1
TTGTCTTTGCAGCAGGCGATCGTCCGCTGCTTTAATTCATACGATCGCCCCTCGGCGGTGGAGTATCGCCGCAGTCGCACATCATGTTGAGAGCATTGCAGGCTATAGCCTTCAGCGTTAGAGATGGAACAATTTCAATTTCCGATGCTGATGTTATACTGGCGCAAGGCTTTTATGTGCTTTGTGAGGGTTAAATACAGCTGTGATTGTAATAAGGATCGCCAAGCAAATTGGGGTAGAGCCAACATGCGCCGCCAGCGACTTGGTTCGGTGTATAGTCGGTAAACCCATTCTAGATGGTGATCGCGTAACCAGATTGGCGCTCTTTGTTTGCGACCTGCCCAGATATCTAAACTACCGCCAACTCCAATCCAAATCCCTTGCGGACATAAATAGCGATGTTTAGCAATCCAAATTTCTTGGCGCGGTACGCCTATACCTACGTAAATCAAGCGAGGTTGTTGCTGTTGGAGGGTAAGTCGTAATTTCTGTTCCTCTGCCGGTGAAAGATAACCGTGCTCAGTACCGGCAATCGCCAATTCAGGCAGCAGCCGCTGCCACATTGCAGCGGCTGCTGCAGCTACCCCAGGTACGCCCCCATAGAAAAAAACCGACCGACTCGCGTCGGCATCTTGTTTACCACATGCTACAGATTGGTGCAACAGGGACTCGGCTAATTCAATTCCCGGACAACGCAGAGCATGTTTCCCCTGAAGCAGCAAATAGAGTATAATGCCAGAACCATCGGGAATCACTAAATCCGCTTGCTCGACGATCTTGGCTAAAGCCGGATTACGTTCTGCCTGTATGGTCATTTCTGCATTCAATGTCACCACATGAGCGCCAATGTTGTGGCGCATATAGGATACTAACAAACTTGAATAGTCTGCTAACAAATGCACTGGCAGATCGAAAACCGAAACTTTTTGGGGAATCTCACACATAACCCAGTTGTTACCTCACACTGTCCCCTATTATCACCGAGTCAGGTTGATTGTTCATCGTTAATCGTTGATTGGGATTAGCCTTTGGCACCACCAGATATTTAAACCACCCGTCGATGTCTCCCCGCACGTTCCCAGGCAGAGCCATGGGAACGTGCGAACCACCTGTCGATGTCTCCCCCCTCGTTCCCATGGCTCTGCCTGGGAACGTGCGATTAGCGCTCCCGGGAGACATCGAACTCCTCGGAGACATTGAAGCCGTTTAGCCCTCTGGTATTCTGCTTTGACAGCAGTGTTGTTGCTGCTATTTGTTACAGGTGTTTACTTATACGGTCCGGAGTGCTCTCATTGAGCGGATTGACGAGCATAGACTAGATAGCAAAAATATTAAGTATTGTTAAACTCGGTTGACAATATTACCCAGGATGGGTTTGTTATAATGAAAACCGTCAAGGAAGACCTCGGGCTTCTTAGACCTGTTACCTTACCGGTCGCAGTGACCGGCGATCTCAGATTGGCAAGACTCAAAAAAAATGAGAATTTTCCCTCCTTCTGTTTGACATTAGCAAAAGTTGTGCTAAATTAGTTGAAGATGACTCTTCGATGTCTCAGGAGCAGTGCGAATAGCGCTCTCCGGAGACATCGAAGGAGCAAATGCAACCAATGCGGGTATAGTTTAGTGGTAAAATCATAGCCTTCCAAGCTATTGATGCGGGTTCGATTCCCGCTACCCGCTTTTCCAATGGTAAACCGCTCGCTGGATCGTCCAGCAGCCTTGAGCCTAAAAGCTAGTAATTTCCGGAAAATCGCATTTATAGGTTTGAGCACAAAATAGCCACCGGCAGCAAAGTAACTCCGGTACCAGTGAGTATTTTGCTGGGTATCGCTCGCCCCCGCGTTCCCAGGCTCCGCCTGGGAACGCGGTATAATCGGTGATTGGCTAGATTGTGGGGCTCAACAGCAAAATAAATTAAAGAATTATTTTCAAACAGAAGGGCGTTGCTGTGAGGAGTAACAGATGTGATAGACAAAATGATTAATTGTGCCTTACCCCTGCTACCTTGGGATCTGCTGGTCGAGGATCCGTTGGCCCCTGAAAAATATGACGGTCGGCCAGGGGGGGCAAGCATGGAATTAAATCGCATCACCAGCAGAGAAGATGACTGTTGTCCGATTTTTCCGGAACGGTTCTTACCTGAAACAACAGAACCAGAACTGACACTGACTGCAGAAAGGACGATCGATCTCTGGACTGGTGTCGAGACTGAGACAGGGGTAGCCGTGTCGCCGCAACTACTTACCTCACCGACCTCGGAAATTGTCTTTATTGATGGGGCAGTTCATGACCTTGCTCACCTGGTCGCTGCGGTATCCCCAGGGGCGGAGGTGGTAGTCCTGGACAGGAACAGAGATGGGGTGAAGCAAATCACTCAAGTGCTAGCGGGACGGACTGGAATCAAGGGGCGGTATCTTCCGCGTACGCGGAAGATACCGAAAAGTCCATATCGTCTCTTTCGGCGAACCGGGAAGTTTGCAACTGGGCAAGGCAAAGCTGAGTTCCCAAACATTGCCAACCTATGCTAGCACCCTGCAAACCTGGGGAAATGCTCTGACGCCTGATGCTGATATCCTCCTATACGGGTGTAATGCGGCAGCCGGTACCCAGGGGAAGGAGTTTGTTGAGCAGCTTCAGAGACTAAAAAGTGCTGATATTGCCGCTTCCGATGACCTTACTGGTAATGCAAGTTTGGGCGGTGACTGGGAACTGGAGGTGCATGGGGGTACGATTGAGGCCGCACTGGCGTTTCAGCCTCAGGCAATGCAGACTTACGAGTATGTGTTTGATACTTTCCGCATTGACGATGTGACTGTGACGGAAGGAGACAGTGGTACTACTGACGCTGTTTTCACTGTCACGTTGGCTACCGCCCTGGAGGAGACAGCATCAGTAGGATTTGATACTGAAGATTTGTCCGCAGTTGCAGGGGTAGATTACGAAAGCACGCTGACTTTTGAGGCAGGTGAAACTACTCAAGAACTGATTGTACCTGTATTTGGCAATACTCAATCCCAAGGCGATCGGGCTTTCTTGGTAAATTTGTCCAACTCTTCCGAAAATGCGATGATCGGGGATAATCAGGGTATCGGGGTAATCGCAGAAGACGATCGGTTGTCTGTGTCTGTGGAAAATACTCAGGCGATCGAAGGAGAAGATGCCACCTTTACGGTCAGGCTATCAACTGCTAGTGAAGAACCAGTGATAGTCGAGTATGCCACGGTAGGTGATACAGCAGTTGATGAGGAGCATTTTGAACCTACTAGCGGTGAGTTGACGTTAGAACCGGACTCACTGGAGAAGACTGTTATTGTAGAGGTGCGATTTGTTCAGGTATAAACTGTAATTCAGTGAAAGCCTGGTTGGTTTCATCAGCCAACAACTGTGGTACT
>JACOMV010000409.1 GCA_014324065.1 Hormoscilla sp. SP12CHS1
GTGCGTATCGGTGCATCTTTCACCTCTTTTTTGCTAACTACTAGAGCATCTTTTTTCTAACTGATGACACGCCCTAATTACCTCCCATGAGAATCGTCGGGAAAATTCAAAATTCAAAATGCTTTTGGAGCATCGTTTTTTGCCATCCTAAACGGGTTGGCTGTTGATAAACTCGCTTTAATGTGTTAACATCTCTAGCAGAAATCTCTGGAGGATAGCGCACCTGAGAAAAATACATGACATCCCTCTGGTCAGGAGAATGTCCCCATATTCCCAGAGCATGACCCATTTCGTGACGTGCCGTTGCTGTCGTGTACTCAGATGTCTGGTTCGGGCTTAACCAGATAATAAACTTATGTGACAAAATCCCGGAAGCATTATAATATAGCTCAAAGCGAGTTGACCCAGCCCGCACTCGACCTAACTCTCCGTTAGGGCCCAACTGCAACGGCGGATTTTTGCGCTTAATGGTTATATCTGCCATTTCTTGCCGTTCTACTACCTTTAAGGGCAAATAAACTTGCCATTGGACTACCCCAAGCCATACCGCCTTTCGCCATTCTTGCCCGCGACCATCTCCCGATGATGAGTCTAGATAAATTTTAATCGGAAAGGACGACCATACTAGATAACCTACCTCGCTTGGCTGCACTCGCTCAAAATAATCGCCACTCTCTTTTTCCGAATGCCATTGGGCCAGACTGGGCGGTAGCGGATGGGCTACAACGGGTGGTTTTGGTCCTTCTGTCGCCCGGAGACTATTGCAGAACAGATGCGGACAATGACTGGCGATCGCTAGGATACAAGATGCGATCGCCACTCCTAAAATCAGCCATAACTGCCGCATTAACCTAACCAGTTAGCGCTCAAAATCACGGTTAAGCCTATAAACATCACCGTCAGGGTCCAGGTAATGCGGTTGAGAGCAGTTTCGGCACCCTTAGTACTGGTAAACAGTTGAGCTTGTCCGCCAATACCGCCGAGGCCATCTCCTTTAGGGCTATGCAGCAATACTAAGACGATCAAACCCACGGCCGACACGACCCAAATAATTTCTAGGATGTTGTTAACATTCATAGGTTAATCGAAAGAAAATTATACACACGTACTGTTGTCAGTTGTCTTAGAGGTGATCGACCCACAACTGACAACCCACAACTGACAACTTACCGGGACAGTCGCACCGGAGAACGATTCTGTTGCACTTGATAGGCAGGTAATCGCAACATCGATTTACCTGTCATTTCCAAGGGCTGCGGTAGCCTTAAAATCTCCAGGATCGTCGGCGCGATGTCGGCTAAACGACCATCACTCCTGAGACCGACTTCAGCCCCATGTCCTGGGATTTTTAATCCTTCCCCTTCTATCAGGATAAACGGAACTGGGTTGGTTGTGTGAGCTGTCCAGGGGTTGCCCGCAACGTCAAGCATCAGTTCCGCATTGCCGTGGTCTGCTGTAATGATTACTGTTCCTCCTACTCGGTTGACTGTTTCCACCAGCTGTCCCAAACATCGATCTACTGTTTGTATGGCTTGGACTGCCGCTGGTTGTATGCCCGTGTGACCTACCATGTCCGGGTTGGCGTAGTTGATCGCTATCAGGGAGTATATCTGTTGGGCGATCGCAGCACAGGCTTCATCTGTTACTGCCGCTGCGGACATTTCCGGCGTTTGGTCGTAGGTTGGCACTATCGGACTCTGGACCAGATAGCGGTCCTCTCCAGGAAAGGGTTCCTCTAAACCGCCATTGAAGAAATAGGTCACGTGGGCGTACTTTTCCGTTTCTGCAGTTCTAAACTGTCGCAGTCCATGCTGGGCTATCACTTCTCCCAGAATATTACTCAGGTTCTGGGGTTCAAAGGCTACTAAGACTGGCAAACTGGGATCGTACTGGGTAAAGGTGACAAAGGTCAAAGGCTCAAGAAGCTCTCGTTCAAACCCTGTAAACTCCCGGTTTACAAAGACTTGGGTCAGATGTCGGGCCCTGTCTGGGCGGAAATTAAAGAATACCACCCCGTCTCCGGGTTCCACTGCACCGGGGGCTATCCGCGTCGGCACCACGAACTCATCTGTCACTCCCCCATTATAGGAAGCCTGCAATACCTCTACTGCGCTACCATCGCATCCTGGACCATCGGTAGTCATCAGGTCGTAGGCTTTTTGGATCCGGTCCCAGCGTTTGTCCCGGTCCATTGCATAGTAACGACCGCTGAGGGTGACGATGCGCCCGACTCCGATTTTTTCTATATAGTCTTGAATGCGTCCGATCGCCTTCACGCCATCAGTAGGATAAGTATCCCTACCATCGGTGATCGCGTGGATGCAAACCTGGGAAATCTCCTGAGCTGCTGCTATATCCAGCAGTCCCAATAAATGGTCCAGATGGGAATGTACGCCCCCTTCCGAACACAGCCCTACTAAATGTAGCTTACCGTCGTGGGCGCGAAAGTCACCCCATAGTTTCCCTAGGGCGAGATTCTCGGCCAGGGAACCATCTTCTACTGCATCTGATATCCGGACTAATTCTTGCTTGACTATCCGCCCTGCGCCGATATTCACGTGACCCACTTCCGAGTTTCCCATTTGACCCTCTGGTAGTCCCACATCTTTGCCTGAGGTTCTGATTAAGGTACTCGGATAAGCCGCCCAGAGGCTATCCATTACGGGAGTTTTCGCGGCGGCAATAGCGTTTCCCTCACTAGCTTCGCGGTAACCCCAGCCATCTAAAATGACTAGCACTACAGGGGATACAGGTGCTTGCGTCATACTCGTTCACCAAGCTTTACGTCTAATTTCTTCTGCCCATCTTAGCATTCTGCTTCTGACTTGCAATACTTGCTACAATACTCCGGACTTTCTTAGGAGGCTATGGCCCCGTAGGCAAGCAGGTTCTGGTAGTTCCTTCGATGTCTCCTGGTGCTGCCGAAACGTGGGAGCGCGGTTGAGCACTACCCACGTTTCGGCAGCGCGCTAAAAGTACAACTCCGGGGAGACATCGAGGTGAGATTTAATCTTTCGTTGGCTCATAAAAGGAAATAAATAAGTTCATGCATATGCTCGTCATTGCGCGTTTAGAGTCGGCAAGATTCGGAACACTATACTCCGTGGCTGTGGTTGCTGGCCCTTGACTGTTGTCTCTCCCAATCAAGGCAGATTCACTATTTGAGTTGTTCCATCCACTGTGGGGCCATCACCGGCGGGATCAGAACTCCGCCGGTGATACAGAGGTAGAACTAACGGACCGGTTAATAATGCCGAAGTGTCACTTTTAATTACACCCGCCATCAAGTCCTTGACTGTTTCCACCGTCTCAAAAATGACACCTTCACACACCCGGCTGACATGAGGAAACAACCGAT
>JACOMV010000410.1 GCA_014324065.1 Hormoscilla sp. SP12CHS1
AAGTTAGATGATAAGCGCAAGCCACTAGGGGGAGGGATGTCCTAAGAAGCTAATGCCCGTGGTAATGCTCGGGATAGGTGCAGCATTAAGCTGCCGCTGACGTAGGACGGTGATAATAGGATACGACCGGGACAAGTAATCCTGACTACTCACAGAGACCCGCTCCTACGGGAACGAGGTTATGACTTTCTGGTAAAACGGCCTAGTAAATAGTGATACTAAAGGTTTGCCGGCAGCGCCACTCACAACCAGAATAGGGATAAACGAACAGGTCGCAAGGCTAAATGGGGGTAACCCCAATATAAGCTACCCATGACAAGGGCCTATTACCCAGTAGCCGGATGCGGTGAAAGTCGCAAGTCCGGTTCCGAATAGGAGGGTTGGGAAGTGATTCCCAGCTCGACCCCTAACATAACCTGGCTGTGGCGCTACGCTGGTTTGACACTTTATTAAATTCTTATTCCTTAGCGGTGCAGCTAGTGCAACTTCTACAAGACAACTATGATTATATCATCTGGCGCAGCCTGGAGAATTCCCCGACTTGGTCGGACCTGCAAACAAACTTAATGCAGTTTTTCTCCCAGCAGCAAGCAACTCAGTTCCTTTCACCCATCGACTACGTGCGATCGCATCTTTGTCTGGTAATCTTGGACGACGTGCAGCAAATATTGGAGAGTAGAGAATTAGCGGGCGAGTACCAATCAGGCTACGAAGATTATGGCACATTTTTTAAGCAAGTAACAAAATTACCCCACAAAAGTTGCTTATTACTCCTGAGTTGGGAAAAACCCAGAGAAATTGCCACCTTAGAAGGGGTGAACCGTCACTGTCGCAGCTTCCAACTGCAAGGTTTAGGTGCGTCAGGCCGGGAAATCTGCAAAGAGAGAGGATTAACAGATCCGGACAAATGGTTAGAACTAATTCACCTTTACAGCGGTAAGCCCTTATGGTTAAATATAGTTGCCACGATGATTATATAATTATTTAATGGTAGCGTAGCACAGTTTTTATCTTGTCCCACCCTCTGTTTAAGAGATGTAGAACCTTTATTGCAGAAACATTGTCAGCGTTTGTCCGAGTCGGAAAAACAGGTAATGTTTTGGTTAGCAAGTCAAGAGGTGGCTGTCGAGATTTCCAGTCCCCCAGAAACTATCCCACTTTCCCCCTCTGATTTCTTCACAGTGGTACATTCTTTTAGGCGACGTTGCTTAATTGATAAGGTCACGGCAAATGGGCGATCGCGCTTTACCCTTCAGCCTGTAATTAAGGAGTACGTGAAAAACCAATCTTGGGCGCGATCTAATTAGCCGCGATCGCCGTCACCCTAAAGGGTGCGGCTACAGGAACAAAGCCCGCCTGCGCGGGCTAACGGTAACGGTGGCTGAGGCGATCGCCTAATTATCTCTTCGGATAACAAACTGATACTGAGTAATACGCCTTAACAAGTCATCGTATAACTCATCAAAAGTAATACACTTGATCTGTTTAGAATTGACAACCGTTTTTTCTGTCGCCAATCCAACCTCGTTTGTTCTCTCAGTGCTAGATTTTCACGTCTGCCAATAATCAGTAATCCTATATAATCAATGGAACGACTATTAAACCGGTTCTGGAAATCCTCGGTTCTTTCCAAATCGCTAAGTTTCCAAAACCAATCAACAATCTGACTGTAGCCATGTTCAAATCTGGGCGACCAATCTGGAGTGCTTCTGCCGGCTTTTGACACAAATATACTATTTGGTGAAGCATCCTCGAATTCCACGAAACAATAGGAGTGATTTACAGAATCTCCGACAACCAAATCGCTAGCAAAATCTCCAAATATATCGTATTCAAAGGTAAGCATATCGGGGAGAATTATGTCGGGATGATACAAGCCCACAGATGCTGATAAATGCAGGCGTTCTCTAAAAAACGGGAGAATGTCATTGCGTTCAGATAAAGATTGACTGCTTTGGAGTAGTTGTTGTAATTCTGCCAGTTGTTCTCGACCAATTACTGAATCAAAATCGATCCGTGAAAAATTTTTCATGAAATTGAATAGCTTTAGCTAAATTTGGCAAAAGCCTCTAACCTTTCTTTTCTAAACAGGTCGATGACTTTGATTTCATTCTCTTCCGTTATTTCAAAAATAACTCGGTATCTGGGACTGGCCTGTAGCAGATAGAATGTCCGCATGTCTGGTGGTGTATATTTTTGGATCTTCGAGTCAAGGGGTTGGTCTGGATCGAAACTTTCTAGAGAGTCGATCGCCTGCCATACCTTTTCTCTGTCATCTGGCGACAAAATGGCCAGACCTGCAAGCACACTGGTGTCAATATCGAGCCTACTTGGTTGAGTTTTCATTTCCCGATCGCGCTCCTGGTGCTATCGACTCTTCTATTCTATCATATCCGATCGCCTTCTGCAAACTGGAGGCTGAGCCTCCCACCAAGGTTCCCAGGGGGAACCAGAACTATTTATAATATGGGCAGTCTCCCTACAAGCAACATGTCACTCTCCTACCACTTTCAATGCTTCTGCTTTCAAAGCGGAAGTCATATAAAACCCATTCATTTCTAACCGATCCAACAGGGGTTTGAGAGCAGAAATCAGTTCGGCTTGTTTGGCTTTTACTAACACTCCGATCGTGCCAATTATAGAAATGCCCATATTTCGGGCAACTTTTCGTGCTTGCTGGTCATCCAGAATAATTTGCAACCCCTGCTGATAGGCTAAGGCAATGGCTTCTGCTTCACCATCATCAACTACTATTTTTAGTGATGTAGCAATTCCTATATCTGGGGTAACTATCTGTAACCACGGTAGGCTAATGCCAAACTCCTGCTGAACTGCGGGTGGGACAAGAATTGGCTCAAATAACCCTGGTAGTATATCTAGACGCCCTATCCGTTCCAAACCTATGAGACTGGTGCTGTCCGTAACAACTGATTCGATCATAACCCTAGTTCTTCTCGCAATTCTTCCGGAGAGTAAGCGAAAACTGGGACTCCATATCTTCCCAGTATTTCCATAAAGGTCCGTTTGGAAAACCCAGCTAACTTTGCTGCTTTCGAGAGCGAAATTTTCCCGACTTCGTATAGTTTGATTGCCAGAAGTAGTTTCGCTTCATCTTCAGATAGTCCCAAAGGCAGATTGACTTTGAACTCGACAGTATTCATTTTACCCTACTAATTGCTAATGGATAATTGCGAGTATAACTGCTATACTCCCATCAACTGGTGTCAATATCGATCCTACGAAAGTTGCGGAATGATTTTCCCGATCGCGCTTCTGGTGCTATCGACTCTTCTATTCTATCATATCCGATCGCCTTCTCCTCAATGTCAAGATATATTACTGACCAGCCTCGTTCCCAGGCAGATCCTGGGAACGCAGGCGTAACTAAACCCATTTACTTGGACTAGGGTAGTTTCTCCCGTAGAGAAAGCCAAGCTTTAATTTCTGGAGGTAAAACGCACTTATCGCTATCGGCTAAAACGGCGATCGCAGACAAGCGATTTTTGATCGATCGTCACTCGCGAATTTCTCCAATATTGCACGATCGCCAATGACGGGCCTTGGAAGCTGCACGGTGAGGCGATATGGTGAGACCGTCACAAAACCAGCGGACAATCTGTTGGAGATCGAGAACGGGATGACCGGAAACAAGTCCGTGTTGGGCGATCGCAGCAGCGCGTACCAACATCGACGAAATCATCAAAGACTCTCTGACGCTACTGTTTTCTGCCGCCAATCGATCGTAAACTGATGTCGCGACCTCTGCCCACAAAAGGTTAGATTTCCAATGGGCTTCAAAAGCAGCTAATTCAGCCAAGCCTAGCCAGTTAAATCCTGCTACTGGCAACTCTTGACCTGACTCTATGCGCTTCAGCCAAGCCAGCACCTCCGCTGCATCCTGTTGCTGTAACTTATTTAATAGTATTGTCTCCTGGGTTTGACTCATAATGATTCACTCACTACATAAATTATTCTTAGGCTGTGGTTGGGTCAATACTTTGTTGTCTAAAAGCTTCTTTGCCAATCTCTAAGCTATCCGCAGTTCGTCTAAAATGACCGCTATAATTATTTATTGACAACATTATATATTGACCGTTGCTGCCAGCAATTTCCGCTTCCCCCGCTGCCAAAACTGGTTGACCGCGAGTTAATACAGTATGAGGTATTTCTTGCCCATTCACAATTTTGGGAATGACAACGAGTTCGGAGGCTGTCGTCACCGCCCATTTGATAGTTCCCTGATTGATTACCCGATCTAATTTTGCATCCAATACTACCACAGGCTTGATACCGAGGTTGTCTGCCAACCTAAGTTCTGCATTAGCATCGCCAAAAAACCTAAATGGGTACTAGATGCGGATATAGCCAAATGTTTCGATGGAATCAGCCACGAGACC
>JACOMV010000411.1 GCA_014324065.1 Hormoscilla sp. SP12CHS1
AAAGAACAAAAATTGTTGTAATCATATCTTCCATAATCTACAGAATCAGCAATTAACTATTATTTTAGTACATTATAACTTATAAACAGCCAACCCGCCGCCTAGCACAAAAAAACTAATTTTGTATCAAAAACTACAAAAAATTACAAATATCTGTAAAGTCTAAGTGGGTAATTCATATTTTTTTAAATAGGTCGTAACTTAGGTTAAAATATAAGTTTTATTGTCTTAATTATAGTATATGTTTATGCCCAAAGCAAAATATCAAAATTATTTTCCCTAACTACTTAATCAGGATCTTTATCGAAGCTTTCGGCTATTTATACCGTCCGATCGCTACTTTGGGAATCTACTACAAAAATTTCATCTGCCCTCCTCAGGCTCTCCAGGCAAGCCCGAATATTTCGCTCTTCGTTTTTCGCTGGAATCAGGACCGATACGGGAATCTTGTCTAGGGCAGAATTCATGGTGGCAAAGAGAATTTATAGAACTATCGTAAATGAAACTTCAAGAACATTTCCTGACAAACGCTTATTTTTTGACTATACTCGATCCTAGCAGCATTCCTCGAATCGCTGCACCCAAATAACCGACTTGACCGTAAGCATATACCAAACTATCAAACCGCTGGGCTGGGTCGGGAAAATATTTCAGGGCCTTGTACAGTCCTCGCACCAGACGTTCCCCACCTCGCCCCAGCTGCGCCCGACCAACTAGCTGTTCCCGATAGCACTCGCTGATGCCTTGCCATCAACCTCGATTCAGGAACCAGCTGCGCTTGATGCGCTCTGGGGCCACATCATGAGCAACCACGGCATCGTTTCCAGAGACGCCCACCCTGTGGGTGGGGCGCTCTCGGACACGACAGGGACATAGGCTACTTGCCACCCCCTCTTCAGGGCAAGCTCGGTTGTATACAGTTCTTCATTAGATAACAATGCTACGGATAGACCCAGGACTGGCTCAAAGACATACTGGAGGCGCGGATCGGATAGTCTCGCTTCTACCACTTCACGGGTGCGATCGCTCGATCCATTATCTACCACCAGGACTTCAAAATCGGTAAAATCCTGGACTAGCAAGCTATCTATGGCTGCTCCCAGATAATTATCCCGATTGTGAGTACAGATAATTGCCGACATTTTCGGGTCAGTCATGATTATTCCCTATGCTTCACGCAGTTGCCCGTGCAAAATTATCAGGGCTTCAGATAATTGGGTCAGACGAGATTCCATATCTTGCTTGCGACCGAGCAGTTGTCGCAGCTGGTGATAGCGGGAGATCGCCACCGAGACAGTGGCCACCTGGTCTGGAGGACAGGGACAGAACCACAACTTGCCGTTCGACTCTAGTCTGCACAGGCGATAGCCCGCTGATTCATCCTGCTGACCTCCTCCTGGCGGATTGGACTCTAACCACCCATCCACTATCGGTCCTTCTCCGTACAGGTCTTGAATTTCTGCATGTACTTGCTGCAAATCCCGCTGCCAGCCAGCGACTACCCCCTGAATTTCTTGCAACAGGTTGATCGCCAGATCTAGGTTAGCTGCGTTTTGATGAGAGCTCAATCTAGAAGTTTTCAGCTTGGGCAGTGCTGGCGTCTTGGACCGGTTCTCTTGCGACAAGGGCTGTATGGGAGGGATTGTCGCTTTGATTTCTGGCGGGGTTTTGGGTAGTAAGTCAAAGGAGTAGGTCTGATTTTTCTGAATAGCGGACCTTTTTACATTATTGTTTTGCTCTGCTATAATTTGAGCCAATGTAGCCTCAATCCGCTCCAATTCCAGTTTCATGCTGCTATTTGTAATGAGGGTTCCTTTACTGTTATATTAGATACTGCCCAAAAATCTCTCCCAAATTACATGACATCTTCTCAGGCAAGGCAATTCATCCTGGTGACGGGACCGGCCCGATCTGGTAAGAGTGAATGGGCTGAGACTCTGGCAACGGGTACCGGCAAACAGGTGGTCTATGTGGCAACCGCTGCTACTGACCCGACGGATCGGGAGTGGCATAATCGGATTGTACTGCACCAGCGGCGGCGTCCCCCTAGCTGGAAAACTCTGGAAGTGCCGATCTCCTTGGCGGCCACAATTGATCTATATGGGCCGAATAGCTGTCTATTGATCGATTCAGTGGGAACTTGGCTGGCAAATTTATTGCACCAGGATGATGATAGCTGGAATCAGACGCAGCAGGCAATGATTTCCAGTTTGCAGCGGACTGCTGCTGATGTGATTTTGGTGGCTGAAGAGACAGGGTGGGGCCTGGTTCCTGCTTATCCCATTGGTCGGCTGTTTCGCGATCGCCTCGGTAAGCTGGTGCGCCACATCGCTGCCGTAGCCCATCCAGTTTACCTGGTTACTGCAGGCCATGTCCTTAACCTCAGTCAGCTAGGCACTCCCTTGTAAGGAGCGATCGGGCGATAACTTCACATTAATTTAAGTTTCCGATGCCCAAAGGCGGGGATGCCTCGTTACAATAAGTACATAAGCTTGCATTATTTTTATATTTATCGAGCGAGCAAATCTCAGGGTCGTGTCCAGAGGCGCCCACCCTGTCGCTCGCCTGCCCGGCAGCGACAGGGGTGGGCGCTCTCGGACAGGATAAGTTAAATTCCAGCAAACGCTTATGTGATAATGTTTTCAGATATAATTATCCTGCTCGTCGAGCGCCTGAAAAAATATAAAAATAATTGCAAACAACTACTTATTAGCAATAGGCAATGCTCAGATAACCTATGGCATCACAAACGCAAGTAAAACAATATCTTGCCTATTGGCTACAGTTGGGCAAAAAGGTGATTCTCAATGGGAACGAAGCTTTGCTGCCTCAACCAGTCGTAAAAGGCGATGGTTATAGTCAGGAGTTTGAAGCCTGCTGGCAGAAAATTATGTCCCCTGACTCCGGAGACTGCTACTTGGAAGGTACTGACGAAACTATTGCTCAACTGTCGACGCCGGAGTGGGAACTGGTGATGTGTTCTCGTTGTGAGTTGCCTCTCCCCCTCCCGACTGCGGGCCTGCCACCTCAGTGCTGTCCTTGTAATAATTTACGTTCGTGGCCGAATCTAGATCTGCCAAAACCCCGTTTACCTGTCAATAATCAAGCAACACTGGGCAATATTCGCGATCGCCTGCGTTCGATGCCTCTCGGGAGCGCTAGTCGCACTACCCGAGAGGCATCGGTAGACGCCCACCCTGTGGGTGGGCGCTCATGGCTGCGCCACGCTACGCGATCGGACACGAATGGCTAAGTAGTTAGACAAAAATAATTGCACATAGCCATGGGCGACATGCTCCGGATATCGAGACTAGCGCGAGAGAGTGTGTGAAATATGTACTTAGTACCAGAGAAACGGCAGAAAATCGTAGCGAAAAAGTCAATCCGGCTAAGATGTTAATGGATCTCCTGATTTGTGATTGTACCGTTCGGGAAAACATGGCTGCGCTGGGGGCGCAGCGCTATCGGGAAAAACTTAGTTAACTCAAATATCGTGCAATAGGCGAGCGCCGATCTCGGGCAGCAGGCAACAGCAACTAGCCTCGTTAAGAGGGGACCGCCTGGGAACGCAAGAGATAAGATGATGCCGTTCATTTAACCGGTTCGTAAATCGGATGCATCCAGGGCGATCTACTATCACGCCAATACCTGGATGGCGTAGAAGCGTATATTTTAGAAGGCGATCCGGAATCAACCAAATTACCACGATCGTCCAAATGCAATCTGAGAAGATTGAGCAGCAATAATTAACGAAATATCTTTACAAACCTCGACAAATGTGCTAAATTGTTAGTAGTAATGTCCCGATTGCGGTTATGCCGCTAACAGGGACGCACGGAATATTATGATCCGTGCTTTGCAGGCAGTAGCCTTCACCGTTGGTGGTGATGCCATACAGATTCAAGGTGTATAGCTTTGGATAGGTTTAATACTGCACGAGAATGGGTCTGCTGTGTCCCTTGACTCCCAGATGCTCTCACGGTCGGCGCGATACTGCTGCGCAGTCGCTGCGCGATCGGTGAGGGTGCCAACCGGAACAATCCAGATGCAATTACCAACTACCTGGACTCGGGGCGTGATATCATGCTGGATGTGGATCGTAATGGCGCTGCGCAGCAGCATCGCTGACGGCATTCCGATTTTTCCGGAACTGTTCCAGCCGTTCGTAGTAAGCACTTTAGTGCTTCCCAGGCGCGAAAGAGCCTAGGAGCATTATTTGACTTCGCCGTGCCCCGTCAGCAATTAGCAATTAGCAATTAGCAATGATGCACAGCTTCATCCCCCCAGAACGCTTTTTTCCTTACCTCAGCTGGACAGAGATCCAGGCAATGCCAGATAAGGAAATTGCCCCGATCGTCCAGCCGATCGGGGCAATTGAGCAACATGGCCCTCATTTGCCGCTAATCGTCGATGCTGCCATTAGTGTGGGGGTTTTGGGAAAGGCATTGCATGAACTAGATCCTAGCATCCCCGCTTATGCCTTGCCTGCCCTTTATTACGGCAAATCTAACGAACATTGGCATTTCCCGGGTACAATTACTCTGAGTGCCCAAACGCTATTGGCAGTTATTACCGAAGTAGCAGAAAGTATTTACCGGGCAGGTTTTCGCAAGTTGGTGTTGATGAACTCCCACGGGGGACAACCCCAGGTATTGGAAATAGCAGCGCGGGATTTGCACGTCAAGTATGATGATTTTATGGTGTTTCCCCTCTTTACCTGGCGCGTTCCTAATATTACTCAGGAATTACTGACAGCAAAGGAGTCAGAATTGGGTATCCATGCTGGAGATGGGGAAACTAGCTTACTCCTTTCCCTGCTACCAGAACAGGTGAAAATGGAGGCGGCAGTAGCTGAATATCCTCAAGGTTTGCCGAAAGATAGTATGCTGAGCATGGAAGGTAAGCTGCCTTTCCCTTGGGCGACGCGAGATTTAACGGCAAGTGGAGTCCTGGGGGATCCGACAACTGCTTCCCCGGAAAAGGGCGATCGCATCTTAGCATCCCTGGCCAATAGCTGGGTACAGGTAATCAAAGATATCTACGCTTTCCGTCAACCTCAAATCTGGAAAAAGTAGGCACCGATGCCTGAGCGATGCCTGAGGGGTTTTTGCCATGCATCCCGAAGGCATCGTAAGGTTGCCTGCGTTGCATCCCGAAGGCATCGAAGCGCCAGAATAAGAAACCCTGTTTTTCAGAAAAACAGGGTTAGAGGGCTACGTGAATACCTTGAACTCCGATTTTTCCGGAACGGTAGGTCGAACTCCGAAGGTCGAATTCAACATGAACCCGATCCCAAGAAGCTAAGAAAAGTCAGCCTCGCTAATCAATGTAGAATCAATGCCAGACAGAGTGGCGAGAGTAACTCCTGTGGACGCCATGTTAATAGTCGTCGCACTACCGCGCGGGACAATGGAGATTTCGCTGAAACTCAAGCCAACTCTGCGGTGATTAGATCATGTAGCATACAATTGCATGCTTGAGTATTTATACTTACTAAAACTTCAAGAAAATCTACCCCAAAACAAGAAAAA
>JACOMV010000412.1 GCA_014324065.1 Hormoscilla sp. SP12CHS1
TGCTTTCACTCTCGTTCCCCTGGGAACGCAAGTTTTGTAAAAATTATGCCTTCCTTGTAACAAAGTGAGGGTTGCTCCCACAAGACCAGGCATTTGTCGGGAAGGTACTCAAGCAACTGATGGGTTTCAAAGATTTTCGAGGAAAAGAGTTTAAAGGATTAAAGAAAAACTTAGACCCGTTCTGGCACAAGTTCATTCCGCCTTATTCTCAAAAAGACGACTTGTACAAGCGTCTGGATATGCCATCCATCCTGTATAATGATGTTGTTTCGGTGGCAATATATGCAGGAGAGGGGAGTAACTTAGTGACTAATTTAGATTATTTTATCCGAGAGCATTCTCCCTATCAAGAAGAACTGATGGCATTTTGGATTGTAGCAAATGCCGATCGCCAAGCCCCAGATGCGGTTGTGGAACCATACGGTAATTGCTTTCGCAGCTATTTCCCTAATTTTCCTGACCCTGCTGGGGCGATCGATACCAGCGTTCCACCGTTCCGGAAAAATCGCACGGGAATATACGTGTTATCAGATAATGTTAACCCGGGAGTGTTGGAGACTTTGCTATGTCTTTGTGGAGAAGTTGCTTATCCTGAGTACCTGGAAAGGGCCCAAGAGTATCTTGACAAGTTCTCGCCAGAGGAGAGAAAATCTCTGAAGTGGAAACCGTTCGATTTTTCGCGCAGCGTTCGGGAAAAGGCCCTAGTTGCTACCGTAGTCAGCGTGCTGAAACCGGGGAAAACCAATACCGCGAGTATAGCAGATAATAATTGGGTGAGTGGGCCAACGGAAACGGAGGTGAAGGCCCTGAGTAATTTCAGAGAGTTTTTGAGAGAACTTGTGAGTTTTGATGAAGGATAAACTAAAAGCGGTGGAATTGTTTGCTGGCATTGGCGGGTTTCGCTTGGGCATGGCAGCTGCTAACATAGAAACAGTATGGGCGAACGATCTCAGTACAGTTTGCTGTCGAGTTTATGAAAGTAATTTTGGCCAAGGGGCGATCGCCTTAGGGGATATTAGCAAAATCAATCCTGAAGAGATCCCCGAACACGACATTTTGACGGCAGGTTTTCCTTGCCAACCTTTCAGTCCGGCGGGTAAGAAACAAGGGGTGCGAGATCTACGCGGAACGCTTTTCCAGCGCATTGTGGAAATTCTCCAGGTAAAAAAACCGCAATATTTTTTGCTCGAAAATGTGAAAAGAATTCTGACAATGGAAAAGGGTCATCACTTCCGAGTAATATTATCCGCATTGGTGGAGTTAAACTACGCGATCGAATGGCGGATCGTTAATCCGATAATATTGGGAATTCCCCAAATTAGAGAAAGAGTTTTTATTATGGGAACGAAATGCGATCGGTCGAGTCAAATGCCCGACTTAGAAAGATTATCAGTATTTTTGACCAATAATGATGGGAAAAGTTTAGGGAATTGGCAAAATTGTCTGTTGCCAATCAGGGATGTAAGAAGTAAGAACTATAACTGGGGTATTGCTTACAATAATCAGATGTATAGTCAGCAGTTACCACCATTACATGACACCAAACCCAGAAAGAAACTGAAGGACATTCTCCAAGATGAGTCGGAACTCGGTACCCAGTTTGATTTTACTGCGGACACCCTCGATCGCATCAAGCAGAGTCAAGCAGTAAATCGCTATTGCAATGGGGTGGAAATATTATATAATCAGAAAGGAGGGGCGCGTTTGGGATATACTATATTTGGGATTAACGGTGTGGCATCGACCTTAACGGCATCAACATCAAGGCATTATGAAAGGTATCGAGTGGGCGATCGCTTTCGCCGGTTAACGCATGTCGAGTATGCCCGTTTAATGGGATTTCCTGACGACTGGTGCCGGGTGGCGAGAGTCTACGATCAATATGCCTTATTTGGGAATGCAGTAGTGCCAGCTTGTGTAGAGTGGATCTGCAAAAGGATTGGCCAGCAAAATTTTGAATTAAAGCATCCACAATGGCAACAACTGACTTTAGCAATTAAAATAGAGAGTCGCAGAAGATGCAAGTGCTGACACTACCTTTACTAAAGACTGAGGCAGGAAATTTTGTGGTGCAATTGAGCGATAGACAGATTGCCGAGTTGTATGGCATCACGGATGGCAAGGCAGTAGGAACATACGTTGAACAAGCATTCAATCGATATCTGACAGCCAAGTATTCATATAAAGCAGGGAGTGCTGTTAGCGGTATTGATTTTCCCGAGTTAGAAGTTGACATTAAGGTAACATCGATCAAACAACCCCAGTCATCTTGTCCATTTAGAGATGCGAGTCAGAAAGTTTATGGACTGGGTTATCATTTGATTGTGTTCGCTTATGAGAAGATTGACAATCATGAATCACGTGCTGCTGTTCTGAATTTCCAATATGCTATTTTTGTGGATCGGGAGCGCACAGGAGACTATCAAACGACCTATGGGTTGAGAGAAATCATACGCAGTAATGGTAACAAAGATGATGTGGTTGCATTCCTAGAAGAGCGTAACTTACCTCTAGACGAGATTGGACGTGAAGCGCTGGCCGATCACATAATGATTCAACCTCCGGAACAGGGTTACATCACTATTTCTAATGCGCTGCAATGGAGGTTACAATACCGAAGGATTATAGAACTGGCGATCGCAGGGACAACCCCTGGTGTGGAGAATATGCACCGGTAGCGCTATGGCGCGAAGGGGTTGCCAAAAATCCGCAGTCGATAGTTTCGGTTGCGATCTGTCCATTGTTCAGCCAGGACCAAGTGCTTCGCAAGTTCTGGCAGAGCAAGAGCGTGTCTCCCAGTGGCAAAACGTCACCCTTCAGCTTCTGCTCGATGAAGGACATCGCTTGTCCTTTACGATCGACTCCTTCTCGGGCAATTTTCAGCAGCGCCTCTCGATAAGACAGCCAATGATCAAAACCAGGCGCGATCGCCTTTATTTCCGTGGTGTCCGATGCCATGTAAACCATCACTGGCACTCTTAGCCTCGTTACCTGGCTCCCGCCAGGTAACGCGTGTGGGTTTGAACCCACGGCGGGCCATGAAGCCAATCGACAATGCTAGAGAGTGGGTTAAAACCCACTTGGCGCCTCGAAACCTGGCTCCCGCCTGGTAACGCGCGTGGGTTTTAACCCACGGCGGGCCATGAAGCCAATCGACAATGGTGCATCCGGTCAGTTTTAACCCACTTGGCGCCTCGAAACCTGGCGACTGCCTGGGTGGATTAAAACCCACGGCGGGCCAGGAGACCAATCTAAACAAAATCATCCGCACCAATCAGCGCATCATCAATTTTCC
>JACOMV010000413.1 GCA_014324065.1 Hormoscilla sp. SP12CHS1
CTTAAAATCTTTACCTTTCATGGAGCCTTGAATCGCTTTTTTAGCCACAACTCCTCTCATACTCATTGCTCCGATTAAAGTCATTTTTCTCCCCTTGTAAAACTGTCTTAAACAGAGGGCTTTTTGGCCTTTCTCACTCCTGGCCATCTCGCGACTCATCCCTACCCAGAAAGCTGTCTCGTCAATAAATATCAATTTCTCTTGGGGTAGATATCGAACCCGATTCCGGTAATCAACTCGCTGATGACAGACCATCTTCAGTCGCCACTTTTTCTGACCGATAAGTTTTTTTTTAGGGTTAGCCCTTCTTTTTTGAGGAACTCACACATCCCCACTAAACTGACTTCTGACAATTTAGTAAACAGGACGTATATCTATTTATAGGGATCGGTTGTATAATAATTTGTAAAATCACCTGCTGTTTGTCAAGCTATCGTCGATATTTGCCCGTGGGGAATGTAGGTTGTACAAATATCCTTGCACTTGGGCAAAGTTTTCCACCGTTCCGGAAAAATCGGTAATTTGCGGAATTACTTGTCCTTTATCATCTAAAACCCCCCCTTGTCAGCATTGACTAACTTGTGCATAGTGAAATCAGGATAGTTAGCAAAATATGCTGCCAGTAACTGCAAGATAACGTCAGAAGAAATGGTCGTACCGTTTAACTTCAAGTCGATAATTGCCTCCCCATATAAAACCTGGACAAAATTTCGCGCCAAGCAATGTTATAAGATTTCTATGTTACCATAAAAATCTTGGCTATCCTCTGTCCAAAAAACATTTCCGGGAGGAAAACTAATAGCAGGAATGCTTGCTTGTAAGAGGCGATCGACCAGCAAGGGATAATGTTGGGCGGTATCTTTTTGCAAGCAACAGAACCCCAACCTACCCGCAGTATCACTTGACATGCGCGATATTATTATATTATCACCCATATCAAGTGATACTGTGGCGTCAGCAAAACCACGAACTTCAGAAAAATCGGTACCAAACTTTTGGTAGCATGTCCAAAAGAGCAATTACCCTTGAGAAGAATCAATCGCAAGTCAGGTTGAAATTGTTTAATAGCAGCAATTTCGGTAACGATCGTAGATAAATTGCGATCGTGCCAAGTAAAAGGTTGAGACTTATCGGTAATCAAAGAACCCCCGATTTTCACAATTGCCAGAGTCGTTCCTATAAGCGTTCGTAGTAATCACGAAGAGCGATTATCTCCCCCTAGACGAACTAACAATACCAGACCATTGCACTTTTTTGATATCTTTACGGCGGTAGGAAAAGAAATGTTCGGGTTCTTGGTAAGTGCAATGAGGGGCGATCGCCACCTGACTCCCCTGCACGCCCAACTGTTGCAACTGGATAGCATTCACGCGGGGAACATCCAAACGTACTCGTCCCGGTTCCGGATCCGGAAACAAAGGAGAATCGGGCAAAGCGAACAAATACTCTAAAATAGCATTATCATCCCCATTAGGGGCGATCGTAGCCCCCACCTGGGCAGCAACCTCCACAGAAACCTGGTAGACAGGGCCTGAGATCGCAGGCCCGATGGCAAAGTACAAATCTGACAATTGACTACCTCGTGCAAGCATTCGGGCGATCGCCCGTGATATAATTTCAGCAGCAGTACCGCGCCAACCCGCATGCACCGCCGCCACCTGACCAGTATGAGCATCAGCGATCAGCACGGGAACGCAATCAGCAGAACAAACCCATACAGATTGATTGTGAGTTGCCGTCATTACTCCATCCGCCTCTGGTAAAGACTGGTTGGTAAATTCAGCAGGGGTAACTACTACATTACCATGTACCTGTTTCGCCTGATAGACAGCAGCAGTAGGTTGCAACACCTGCACCAACTCCACCGGGGGACGCGGAAAAAACTGCCTGGTAAAAAAACCGTGGGACCAGGGTGATAAAAGACTGCAAGTCAGGTAAGATAATCCCGACCCAGTCTGCCAATGCCAACTATTCATCAGCAATTCAAAATTAAAAATTATTGCATTAGAAAAGAAATTTAAGGGCGTAGCGCCATGCTAATCTAAGACAGAATTATTTCGGTGAGTAATGGTGAGAATCGATCGCGATCTGTTAAAAAACGCCCTCAAGCAAGAGTCAACATGCCCATTTCCCTTTGTGCTCCACATTTATGATACAGTTAGTTCGACTAACAGCGTTCTGTGGGAGCTAATTGACCGAGGAGCAACAGAAGGAACAGTCGTCATCGCCGCCCAGCAAACCGCCGGTCGGGGACAGCGCGGACACCAATGGCGATCGCCTCTCGGTGGATTATACCTCTCCCTAGCACTCACCCCCAAGATGGGCGCCCAGAATGCCCTACTGCTAACAATTAGCAGTGCCTGGGGCATTGCCACAACCTGGCGCCAACTTCCCAGTAGTTCAGATCCAGACCAACCCAGGATTCCCGTGCAACTGAAGTGGCCCAATGATCTTATTCTCAAAGAGCGCAAACTAGGCGGCATACTCACCGAAACCCGCGTCCAGAGGGGTAAAATTGTCAAAGCCGTAGTCGGGGTGGGGATAAACTGGGAAAATCCCGTACCGGAAATCGGTATCAACCTCAAAAGCTTCCTGGCCTCAGACCCACGGCCACTCGTAACATCCCTAGAAAAGCTAGCAGCTATGACCTTGCAAGGAATAGTCTGGGGATACCAGCAGGCCCAACTGCAACCCATGGGGAAGTTGTTGTCATCTTACCAACAACTGCTCACCAGCATGGCCCGTCCAGTCCTGGTAGATGGCCATCCGGGCCTGGTCACGGGAATTTCTGCTTGCGGAAAGCTGCGGGTTCGCCTCAACCCCACTTCTGGGGCACCAGGGTCAGAAATAACCATCGAACCTGGTAAAATCAGTCTCGGTTACGATCCGCCCCGTTCGTAGTAAGCACTTCGATATCTCCGGAGATCGCTAAAAGCACTACTCCGGAAACATCAAAGCGTGCTTCCGGGCCCCGTTCGTAGTAAGCCATTGGGATGCTCTGCCTGCCGCTCTCAAATCCCCTCGTTCCCCTCGTTCCCTGCCGGAGACAGGGAACGCCCCTTTGAGGCTCTGCCTCTTTGCTCTTACGGTTGAATATTTTTCCCTGTCTCCGTCAGGGAACGCCCCTTTGAGGCTCTGCCTCTTTGCTCTTACGGTTGAATATTTTCTGGTGCAAAAACTGGAGGCCAGATTTGGTTAATGGGCAATTCCCAACGGGAGCATCTCACTTATGTAATGAGTAATTGTACTCATTGCTAAATCGACAAAGATTCGCCAAGATAGAAACGAAA
>JACOMV010000414.1:0-2867 GCA_014324065.1 Hormoscilla sp. SP12CHS1
AAATATCAATTTTCCCTGTGGGACATCTCTCACCCGCTCTCGGTAATCAACTCGCTGCTGTTGACCTGCTTCCGTTGCTCAGATTCTCAAACTTCGCTGTACTTATTTAAATTATCATAGCTAGCTAGCTAGCAATCGTTTTTGGGGAATTTTTTGTTAACTGAGTATATATGCTTAAGGCATAAATGGGATGCTCCCGGAGCGTATGCAACTGAGCTTGCAAGCGTTCTGTTTGCAACAGGTGAGTGGTGGCTAGCTGGGCGAGCAATTCCGGGATGGGGGACTCGTTTCCGAGAGTGCCCACAGGGTGGGCATCTCTGGAAACGACTGCCAGCTATCGAGAAGATGATGGTCGATCGCTCTTTGGGGTACAGTTGGATTTAACTCCAGTCCCACCCATTCCACTAGGCAGTTCCGATTAACTGTCCAAATCTGCTCTAAAGCTGCGGCGGTATTATAGCCCAGACCATAAATAACAAATATCTAACAACCGCACCCCAGCGTGAGAGTGAAAAAACTCCCGAAACTCCGCGCTAAAGAAGGTACACGAGCCATCAGCCGTTAGTTTTGGCATAAAGCGATCGTTATTCATCTAGATATTGACAAATGAGTAAGACTGATGAAATTGTTTCGGCTGCCTGGCTAAAGGAACATCTCGAAGATCCCCAGGTGGTAATTGTAGATTGTCGTTTTTCCCTAGCAGACCCAGATGAGGGACAAAAGCAGTATGAGACTGGTCATATTCCCGGTGCCTACTATCTGGACTTAAACAAAGACCTATCTGGCCCAGTATGTAATCATGGAGGGCGTCACCCCTTACCCAACCCAACTGAATTAGCATCTAAGTTGGAGGCGATCGGGGTCTCGAAGGACGAAACCCTAGTAGTGGCCTACGATGATTCCCGGTTGGCTTTTGCTGCCCGTCTCTGGTGGTTGCTGCGTTACTTGGGACATAACCGGGTGGCTGTACTGGATGGCGGCTTGACTGGGTGGAAATCAGCTGGATATGCTGTTACCGATCGGGTCCCTATAAGGAGGACTGGCACTTTTGTGCCGCAAGTGCGATGGTCGTGGGTAGTGGATATTGAAGCCGTCAAGGCCAGGAAAGATTTGCCAGGTGTGATGTTAGTGGATTCCCGGGATCCGGATCGGTATCAGGGGCTACGGGAACCCATCGATTTGATCGCCGGTCACATCCCCAGTGCTGTCAATTTCCCCTGGAAAGAGGTAACCGACTCCAACGGGTTTGTGCTGCCCTTGACAGAGCAAAGTCGAAGGTGGGAAAGTATCTCCTCAGGCACCGTGCCGGAAAAATCGGAAGTGATAGTATATTGCGGTTCGGGCGTCACTGCCTGTGTTAACCTCTTATCTCTGGAACTAGCGGGCCAGAGTGGCGGTAAGCTTTATGCTGGTAGTTGGAGCGACTGGTGTTCTTATCGGTAGTGGTCATTCCGGTAGTGATTTGACTACGATGTGTGCTCTGCGTAGTGCGATTAGCCCTGCGCAGCGTAGGGGGCGTTACCCGGGGAGCTGGTCTCCTGGGTAGTGCTTTTAGCGCTCCCAGGAGACACAGCAGCAGAGTACATCGAAGGGGAGCCCAGGGTAAAGATCGCTCTCCATCACTACTTGTGACCCACTATCTTCTTATCTAGTATAAGCAATCAGCCGACCTTGAGGGCGATCGCTCTCTTGATGGAATAAATTGCCGATAGCGCTCGAAAGGGGTCGAGCCATACTTCCTGACTCGCACGGGAGTAGTGCAATTATCGACCGCGCTCTCACAGAACTCCTAAATTTATGTCATAATAGAAAAAAGCCCAGGTAAGAGCAGCCGACTGCCCTTACCTCCGACTGCTGATTTCCTCAGCTATAGATTTAGTTTAAGATATTAACTTCCTTGTAATTTAGATAGCAATAGTTACGCAACCTTAGTACCCCATAGGATTTCAGCAGGCAGTGAAGACTTGCATTAGCTGCTATATAAATTTAGAGTCTGAGTCAACCAATCTGGTAAGAAAAGCAACTCTCACTTCGGAAATAATCGGATATTTGGCGCTCCGCGCACACTTTGTCTAGCAACTTGTCCTCCACAAGTGTACTTGATTGCTCTGTTTAAGTTATCAAAATGGAAATTTTAGGTATAACCTACTATGGTATCATTGAAGAACCGTGTGTCTATATTTGTAGACGGGAACAATATGTTCTATGCCCAGCAGAAAAATGGCTGGTTTTTCGACCCGAAGCGGGTACTGCAATATTTCACATCAGATCCAACAGTAGATTTAGTTAATGCCTTTTGGTACACGGGAATAAAAGATAATCAAGACCAAAGGGGATTTCGAGATGCATTGATTAGCCTGGGTTACACTGTGCGGACAAAAATCCTCAAAGAGTATTATGATGACAGTTCAGGTCGCTTCTCTCAAAAGGCTAATTTAGACATCGAAATCGTGATCGATATGTTTAATACGGTAGAACAGTATGACCGAGTGATACTGTTCAGCGGGGATGGGGATTTTGAACGGGCAATTGAACTATTACGATCTAAGAGCACTCACATTACTGTGGTGTCAACAGAGGGAATGATTGCCAGAGAGTTACGCAATGCTACAGACCGGTATATTGATTTGAACGACATTCGGAATACTATCGAAAAAGTTGAATTTTAAGATGGTTGATAGTAGATGGTTGATGGTTGATAGTTGCTGGCAGAAAAACTGATAACTGACAACTGGCCAATCAACCATTAACTATCTATTATTCTTCATCATGAAAAAGTAGGAGGTACGATCTAGAGCGTCGGTCCATTAATAATACTTGACAAATTTCAACTACTGTGCATGCACGAAAACTACGTATATTATCGT
>JACOMV010000414.1:2879-6157 GCA_014324065.1 Hormoscilla sp. SP12CHS1
TGTTCTACTGAACTGGCGATCGGGCATATACACAGTTTCATTTTTTTGTCAACCCCCTCTACTGGACCGACGCTCTAGGAGCACTCACATTATCATAAAAAAGTAGGAGGTACGAGCAAAGGTAATTTCAATCCCCTCCCGGTCAAAGGTTTCCTTAATCATCTTGCGGAGAAGGCGCTGGATCTCTTCGTGGGTTCCGGGTTTGACCTTGGTGATGGTGCTCCACAACAGGTCATACTGCCGGAAACTCTCTAACCCATCTACATGGGTTGGGTTCTAATACTTCGGAGTAATCTTCTTTTAACTGCTTTCCGTTCGCCAGCAGTGCACAGGCTTCGCTACGCAAATACTGCTGATATTCCGGCCCAGATTCTTAAGATTCCGTTTCTTCAGCAAGAACTGAGAAATCTTGGTCAGCTACAACAGGACGGCGCTGGCGCTCTAGTTAAGGAGATAGAGAACCAAGATCGCCAGGCTGAGTTCGGCTAAAATGACTAAAATGTTCGCGTGCAGCGGAGGGGGCCCGGAGCTTGTCCCCCGAGTAGTGCTCAACCGATACAGCCCTAGCAGGGCACGGGATGCCGCAAGAGTCAATGTAGGAGTTACAATAAATACGATCGAGTTACCATATTAATTTATCGCGATCCAATGAAAAATCAACTTACACCAAATCAAGACCGCATCATTATCTTCGATACGACCCTCCGGGATGGAGAACAATGTCCCGGGGCCACTCTGAATGTGGATGAGAAGCATGCGATCGCCCGGCAACTGGCACGACTGGGTGTGGATGTGATTGAGGCGGGTTTCCCTTATGCCAGTAAAGGGGATTTTGCTGCGGTGCAAAAAATTGCCTCTCAGGTGGGGACTCCAGATGGCCCGACGATCTGCGGGTTGGCCAGAGCTACGGAGCAAGATATTAAGGCTGCTGGTGAGGCGGTCAAACCTGCGGATCGCCCCCGCATTCATACGTTTATTGCCACCTCTGACATTCACTTGCAGTATAAGCTGAGAAAGTCAAGGGCTGAGGTGTTGGCAATTACTGGAGATATGGTAGCATATGCCAAGTCCTTTGTGGAGGATGTGGAATTCTCTCCGGAAGATGCGGGCCGATCGGACCCGGAATTCCTGTATGAGGTGCTCGAAAGGGCGATCGCAGCTGGGGCGACGACGGTGAATATCCCCGATACTGTGGGCTATACTACCCCTGGGGAGTTTGGGGGTTTGATTAGAGGGATAAAGGAAAATGTCCCGAATATCGATCGGGCGATAATTTCGGTCCACGGTCACAATGATTTGGGCTTGGCGGTGGCCAATTTCTTGGCGGCGGTGGAAAATGGGGCCCGACAGTTGGAATGCACGATTAATGGGATTGGGGAACGGGCCGGTAATGCGGCCCTGGAAGAGTTGGTCATGGCTTTGCACGTGCGGCGTTCCTATTATAATCCTTTCTTCGGACGCCCTGGGTCGTCTGCTGAACCCCTGACGAAGATTAATACTCGGGAAATTTACAAGACTTCTCGCTTGGTTTCTAACCTGACTGGCATGCTGGTGCAGCCTAATAAGGCGATCGTGGGGGCGAATGCTTTTGCCCACGAGTCGGGTATCCACCAAGATGGGGTGCTCAAGCATAAGCTGACTTATGAGATTATGGATGCTCAGTCCATCGGTTTGAATGACAATCAGATTATCCTGGGCAAGCATTCGGGTCGGAATGCTTTTGGCACTCGCTTGCGGGAATTGGGCTTCGATCTGTCGGAGACGGATGTTAATAATGCGTTTCTCAAGTTCAAGGATTTGGCGGATAAGAAGAAGGAAATTACTGACTGGGATTTGGAGGCGATCGTTAATAATGAAATCCAGCAAGTCCCGGAAATGTTCCGCTTGGAATTGGTTCAGGTTTCCTGCGGCGACCATTCGAGTCCGACGGCCACTGTTACTGTCCGCACCCCCGCAGGGGAGGAACTTACAGATGCGGCGATCGGGACTGGTCCTGTAGATGCGATTTACAAGGCGATTAACCGCGTGGTCAATGTGCCGAATCAGTTGATTGAGTTTTCGGTGCAGTCGGTGACGGCGGGGATAGATGCGATCGGGGAAGTGACGATCCGATTGAAGCATGAAGAACAGGTGTTTTCCGGTCATGCTGCCCATACGGATATTATTGTAGCGAGCGCCCAGGCTTATGTTAATGCCCTGAATCGCTTGTATACGGCCCAGCAAACGGGCGCTCGCGTGCATCCTCAATACGAACAACCGGTTGAGGCGATCGCAGCAGTATAACTGTAGGGCATCGTCCACCACATGAGGCGAGCGCAGGATAGTAGGGTGGGCATCGCCCACCTTGCGCTACCAGTATGGACATCGAAGATTATGCGAATTCAGCAAATTTCAGTCAGCGGGTTATTTGGAATTTTTGACCATGTGATTCCGTTAAACATGGACGATCAGGTCACCATCATTCATGGCCCAAATGGTTTTGGAAAAACAGTAATACTGAGGATGATCGATGGATTTTTTAAATCTCAATACTCGGTGTTTCGGAATATTCCATTTAGCAAGTTCAGGGTTGAGTTTGATAATAGTAGTAGTGTTGAGATAGCAAAAAACTATAATAATACAGAGAATCAACAGAATATTACTATTTATTTTTCGGAAAAAGATTCTCAAACTGTTTCTTTTAGTCCCAAGAGTAGAAAGTTTCCTTCTAATATAGATTTTCAAGTGGAAATTTTGGAAGATATAATACCTATGCTTTTACGAGTAAGTCCTACAAAATGGACGTATATCACTGGAGAGAATCTTTTTTTGGAAGATGTTATAGATCGTTTTGGAGATTTCCTCGCCCCAAAAATTACGTTACAGAAGGAGCCTGAGTGGCTAAACAATCTGAAGAGCAATATTCATATTCGTCTCATAGAATCACAACGCTTGCTCAACCTTGTTCCTAGTCGTTCTCTCAGATCTGATAATGCAATACCTTCAAGTTTGCCAACTGTGTCTGCCTATTCTAATGAGCTTACAGAAATTATACAAGAAAAGTTTACTTAATATGGTACAATATCTCAATCTCTTGATAGAAGTTTTCTGGTAAGAGTGGTAAAACAGCAGGAAAAGCTGGGGACAGATTGGACAGATGAACAACTTCGTTATCAACTAAATGAACTTGAAAAGACGCGCGATATTAAACTAAGCCAGGGGGTAACCCCCCCGACTCGTCTTCAGAACCGGACGTGAGACTTTCACCTCATCCGGCTCCTCAGTTTCGTCATCCTTGT
>JACOMV010000415.1 GCA_014324065.1 Hormoscilla sp. SP12CHS1
AGGAGCCGGATGAGGTGAAAGTCTCACGTCCGGTTCTGAAGACGAGTCGGGGGGGTGACCCTCTGGCTTAGTTTAATACCTAAGCAATTTGCGAAGCCTCTGGCTGCGCGACAACTATCTGAGCGGTACGCTCCCCTCGGAGTTAGGCGACCTCAACAAATTGCACAAATTGCAATCGCTCGAACTGTCCTACAACCGTCTGAGCGGTACGCTCCCCTCGGAGTTAGCCGACCTCAGCAAATTCTTCATCCTCCGGCTGGACAACAACTTTCTGATCGCCAACCACACAATCCAAGGTTCAGCAAGCAATGACATGCTTTACGGAAACGCCGGTAACGATACCCTCTATGGCCAAAATGGAGACGATATCCTCGATGGGGGTAGGGGTCGCGACATGCTTTACGGCAATGAGGGTGAGGATACTGAGGATACTTTTGTCTTGGCCCAAGGCACAGGATACCATCCAAGACTTTTCCGATGGCACGGACTATATCCAGTTAGGAGAAGGTTTGAGTTTTGGTGATTTAAAAATTGCCTCTCGGGGCAGTTCGACTTCCATTGAAATCGCGGATTCTGGGGAAGTGTTGGCAATTTTGTCGGGAATTGATAATCAGCAAATTAGTGATCTTGATTTTGTTTAGTTATGGTTTGGCAAGCATGTCGTTCAAGCTTTAGCTATTAGCCGGGGGTTCATTCAAACCCCCGGCGGGCTATCGAGACTTTGTGGTAGATAACCACGCGGAGTAATCATCCAATCACCGTGGGTCTGGGTACTTTGATTGCCGATCAACACTGTAGTCAGCATGTCAATGGGTATTTCCAAGAATTTGTCAAGGGTTGTCAGGGTAGTTTGTTCTGATTCTCGATATACCGAACGGACGATCGCCACAGGAGTATCTGGTTTACGGTATTGTAGGAATATCTGCTGGGCTGTGACTATTTGCTGAGTCCGGTTAGCCGATCGGGGATTATAGAGTGCGGTAACAAAATCTGCTTGGGCGGCGGCGTGTAGGCGCTTTTTGATTACCTCCCAAGGTGTCAGCAAGTCACTCAAACTGATGGCACAGAAATCATGCATTAACGGCGCACCCACCTTCGCTGCTGCTGCTTGCATGGCTGTAATTCCTGGCAATACTTCCACTATGGGTATTTCCCCATCCCAACCAGACGATCGCAATTGTTCTATGACTAATCCGGCCATGCCATAAATGCCGCAATCTCCTGAAGAGATTACTGCTACTTTTAAACCCCAATTCGCAAGTTCTATCGCCCTTTCTGCCCGTTGGCGTTCCTGTGTAATAGGAAATGCTTCGACAATTTGTCCAGGACGCAGTAAAGGGGCAATTAAGTCTATATAGAGAGAATAACCGACGAGCGCATCGGCACTAACGATCGCAGTTTGAGCTGCTGGGGTGATTTGGTCTAATTGTCCCGGTCCGATGCCCACAAGTAATAATTTACCCGTGGGTCCTGTATATTCTACAGGACCGCGGGCGATCGCCACCGTGACTGCCCCTGGTTCCCCTTTTTTGCGGAAAATTTGCTTGGCAATTAATAGAGATGCTTCCGGTTCTGCACCCGCAGCAAGTAAAGCAGCAGCTTCGGCTACGCTGGGAGTTCCTACTGCTTTTTCGACTACATTTGAAGGGGTAGGTACAGTTACGGAACGCAGCATTTCTGCTGGGAAAGTGCGTAGGGGAAAGAGGCGATCGCGACAGAGTTCCGCCAATTCATCAACTTTTAGGTCAATTGTCGCCACGCCTGCGATCGCCCCTTCTGCCAAACCATGGGCTTGCATCACTTCTGTAATTGCTCTTTCAATTAGCTGACGTGAAGTTCCTCGTTCGCAACCTATTCCCACCCACAAAACTCTCGGATGCCATTGCACTTGGGGGATATCCGACTCGGGCGATAATTGGCGATGGGTAACGCATATTCTCCCTTTGGGGGATATTTTATCATTATCCAAGTGAAAAGAGAATTGATGTCCTTCGGGAAGATGCTTTTGCCAAAGGGTTGTGCCTACTTCTTGCATTACCTGGACCGGTTCTCTCCTGACAACTGCTGCACTTACCTCCGTCCAGTCCCCTAGGCCCCGCTGCCAACCAAAGGGAACCCCCAGCATATCTACTCTTGGTAATTGTAAGGCAGCAGATGCCCCTGTTAAGATAGGAGTTGCCCTCAGTTGCTGTGCAATTAACCTTGCTAATTTGTCAGCGCCCCCTTGATGTCCGCTACACAAACTGATGACAAATTTTCCCCCTTCATCTATAACTATGACAGCGGGGTCGCGAGATTTATCCTTTAGCAAGGGAGCAATGAGGCGCACAACTGCCCCAGTTGCCAGACAGAAGATTAAAGCCCGATGGTTTGACCACAGGGTGGCAAGATGTTCTTTGAGAGAACCTTGGTAAACCCGCGTCCCGGGAATATTACCTAAAGATGCTGGCACCCAAAGGTTCGTAACAAACTGAAGGCGAAAAGTGGCAGTGGATGTGACGGCGATCGCAGCTAGGGGTTGAAATTCACGCCAAAGTGATATCATCTATTATGCTTCCTCCTTTGAAGCCCGACGTAGTAGTGTAGTCTAATATGAAAAGCAATTACAATTATCCCACTAACTCTAAATAATTACAGCGTCTTCCGATCCTTTATTGGGATCTGGGTATTTTTGGGCAGGCATGGGTGCCGTCATCATGCCCCTGTACAACCAATTGAAAAAACAGGAGGAAAGAGTTAAACTAAGCCAGAGGGTCACCCCCCGAGGAGTCTTCAGAACCGGACATGAGACGTTAGAGTCGAGGGAGATGTTACCATCTCACCTCAATAAAGGAGTAGTTACCATTCACAAGCAACCATTTATGAAAGATTCGTCACCAGTTTTCTGGTACAGGGAAGTAGCGGATACCTGGACTTCAGAACAACGAAAAAGCTGGTACAGTGCGGTAGCTTCTGCCTACAACAGGACCAGACCTCGCTATCCGAAAACTATGATATCACGGGCATTGGAGATAGCCCAACTCCCAGAGGATGCCAGGATTTTGGAAATAGGATGCGGTCCGGGGAATGCAACGGAAGCTTTTGGGAAATTAGGCTTTCAAATGGTCTGTCTAGAACCGAGTGAGTCAGCATGTCAGTTGGCGCGACAAAACTGCGCTCGGTATGCCAATGTCGAGATGCTAGTTCATTGAGCATGGCGCCAAGTTTCTCCTACTAGCTCCAAGCGGTTAACACATCGAATAGCTGCTAGAACATGGGTGGCGTCACG
>JACOMV010000416.1 GCA_014324065.1 Hormoscilla sp. SP12CHS1
GCCGGATGCGGTGAAAGTCGCAAGTCCGGTTCCGAATGGGAGGGTTGGGAAGTGATTCCCAGCTCGACCCCTAACACCCGAGCCAACTGTACTTTTGGTTGTAGCTCAGTTTGCTTATATCGCCGGTGCTGATACCGGGTTTCTCCGGTGAGAGCATCGATAGAGCGCCTGGAAGTAGAACAGGAAGTCGCCGGTCCTCGGACGGTCAGCCTCGCTTGCGAAGTCCCGTAGGCAAATTGGCTTAAGCCGTCACCCCCTCAAGGTGAAGATGCGAGTTCAAATCTCGTCGGGACTCCCAGGGGAGATAGCTAAGTTGGTTAAGGCGTCGGGTGTGGTCATGGGTCAGTTGGTACGGGGAGATCCTCGCGGGGGCCCCGGCGAAGCATTCGGGAAGGACATCTATCTTGTGATGTCCTCATTTGTCGCTCCTTAGCTGAGCCCCTACAGTTATCGGCAACAAATTACTATCAACTACTTTTGACCACACCCGTTACAAGAAGTAACAGAACCAGTTTTTGAGAGGAAAAAGTGTTACAAATTCAACCCACTCCCAGAGGATATATCCGATGAGAACTGATAAAGTTTGGCAAGACCCCAACCTCGCAAACAGTTTTCTGACTGGCGTCAGAGGTGGCGTTCCCTTCGCTGCTCAACAGATTAACATCGCCCTACAAGTAATGGATAAAGCTTGCCCCCAACCAGAACATGTGGCAGACTTAGGTTGTGGTGATGGTATCCTAGCTCACGCCGTACTCAACTGTTATCCCCAGGCACAGATAACTGCCCTTGATTTTTCCGAACAGATGCTCGAGCGGGCACGCCAGCGGTTGCAGCAGTTCTCTGGACAGGTGACATTTGTCCAGGGAGATTTGTACGAACCCAACTGGTGTCAGGGGTTAGGCCCTTTTGATGCAATTATTTCTGGTTATTGCATCCATCATTTGCCCGACGAACGCAAGCGCATACTCTACAGGGAGATTTATCAATTGCTGAAAACAGGAGGATGTTTCCTCAATATTGAACATGTCTCTTCTAGTTCTCCTTGGGTGGAAAAATTGTTTAATGACTTGATGATCGATTCTCTGTACCAATGGCATCAGACACAGGAGGAGAAGTTATCTAGAGAAGAAGTGGCCTCACGCTTTGTAAATCGTCAAGACAAGATGGCCAATATTCTCGCCCCAGTGGAAGTACAATGTGAATGGCTGCGATCGATTGGCTTTCAGCAAGTAGATTGTTATTTTAAGGTGTTTGAATTAGCAGTGTTTGGGGGCGTGAAATAGGTACTTCCATAAAACGGTTCGGGCAGCAACATCCCCGCGCCATTTTGATCCTTTCAATTTTGCATTTTTAATGGTTACGCTCCCGTGGGCGAATTGGTTAAGCCGCTACCCTTTCAAGGTGGAAGTTGCGAGTTCAAATCTCGTCGGGAGCATTGCGGGTCGGTATCCAAATTGGTGAAGGAGCTTGACTGTAAATCAAGTGCTTATGTGCTGAACATGTGGGTTCGAGTCCCTCCCGACCCTTTGTGGAGAGGTGGCCGAGTGGTTGAAGGCGCTTTCCTGCTAAGAAAGAGCGGTTTAACAAACCGTCGAGGGTTCAAATCCCTCTCTCTCCGCTTTGAGAGCGTGGTGTAACTGGAGAACACGTCGGTCTACGAAACCGAAGACTTGGGGGTTCAAATCCCTCCGCTCTCGTTTTCCCCCGGTAGCTCAGTTGGTCAGAGCGCCTGTGTGAAGAACAGGAAGTCGTCAGTTCGATACTGACCTGGGGGGTTGCTATTGCCTCATAGCTCAATGGTAGAGCGACGCGCTGTTAACGCGGGGGTTGTAGGTTCGAGTCCTACTGGGGCAGTTCGATGCCGGATGGACGAATGGCAAGTCGCCTGACTCTGAATCAGGAAGTTGTAGGTTCAAATCCTACTCCGGCATCTATTTGTTGAGGAGTCGCCTAATGGGATGGCATCGCTTTTTGGCAGCGAAATAATGCAGGTTCGATCCCTGCCTCCTCAGTCTCAGTTTTGTTTTCCAAATAATTGCGAATAGTTTGGAGGACAATTCCTTGAGTGATTGGCAGAGCGGCTGATGCATCCGGCTTTTAACCGGAATTAGGTAGGTTCAACTCCTACATCACTCCCCACTCATCAAATGCTCCTGTAGCCCAATTGGTAGAGGCGATCGGCTCAAACCCGATTTACGTGTGAGTTCAAATCTCACCGGGAGCACCAACTCTTGCTCTTGTGGCGGAACTGGCAGACGCGGCAGACTTAAAATCTGTTTTTTTTTGTGGGTTCGAGTCCCACCAGGAGCACCAACGGGATGTAGCGCAGTTTGGTAGCGCGCTTGCTTTGGGAGCAAGATGTCGCAGGTTCAAATCCTGCCGTCCCGATATACCCCTGTGATGCAATTGGCAGACATCGCTTACTCAGGTTAAGCGTTTTTGCAGGTTCAAATCCTGCCAGGGGTACTTAGCAATTCAAAATTCAAAATTCAAAATTTTGAATTTTGAATTGCTTAATGCCCCTGTAGCCCAACTGGAAGAGGCGTTAGGCTAAGGACCTAATTGTTGCTGGTTCGAGTCCAGTCAGGGGCATGCGGGGATAGAGCAACGGTTAAGGCTCGGCAGTCTCATAAGCTGAAGTTCAGTGGGTTCGACTCCCACCCCCGTTACCTTTTTTTTGTAAGAGTCATTTGGAGGAAAAATAGTGAAGCGGATGGCGATCGCGCAAGAGACGCTAAAAATTATCGATGCGGGCTACTACCATTCACGGGAGGGTAAACGAGTCGATATCGATCGGGAAGTTTCCGCTTGTGTTGCTGGGACGAAATACTACGAACCCGATAGGCTTTTAGAGATCGAGCAAAAGGTTAGTTCTTATTCTGCTCGATTTGATAACACCGAGTTTGAAGTCCGGAATGAAACTACCTTAATGGGGGCAGAACGCCTGGCGCGATCGCCAGATTTACAAAAGATAGGAGTGCTAAATTTTGCTTCGGCGAAAAACCCGGGAGGTGGATTTCTCAAAGGCGCTCAAGCTCAAGAGGAAAGCTTAGCCCGAAGTTCGGCACTTTACAAGAGTCTCGTTAAATGTCCCCAATACTATGATTTTCATCGCTCTCATAAATCCCTGCTATACTCCAATCGGATGATTTATTCACCGAATTGTCCGATTTTCCACAAAGATGATGGTACCGTGCGATTCGTTTAAAGTAAACTGACTTGACACAAATCAAGAAAGGGGAGCGTTACCAGGGAATCATTAGCCCT
>JACOMV010000417.1 GCA_014324065.1 Hormoscilla sp. SP12CHS1
AGCTGAATTGGGTCTGCATTGAGTATAGCTCTAGTTTAGCACAAAAATGTTCTACTTGTTTCCTGAACAAGCTGTACTTGTATCTAAAGGTTAAAATATGTCATAAAGTAAACTACTCGTTACCTGGAGTTAGCTAATGGAAAACATAGTCATTTCTCTACCTAGAGAGCAGCGAATCTATGTTGAAGAGCAAATACGATTGGGCAGTTATGGCAATGCCAGCGAGTATTTTAGCCTCTTAGTGCAGCAAGATCGGGAACGCCAAGCAAAAGAACGGCTAGAAACCATGTTAATAGAGGGCCTAGAGTCAGGACCTGCCGAACCGATGACCGCACAAGAATGGGAGAAAATCCGGATGGCAGTACGAGAAAGAACACGGCAATGATGAAATTTAAACTGATTGTAGCATTGTCAAAAAAATGGTATTACTGGTCTGGACATGCTCCCAGTAGCGCTACGGGTATTGTATATTGGGAAAAGGCGATCGCCTCTTAATATCAAGTCGGGATGATTAACCGTAATAAAAAAGATATCTTCGTAGGTTGGGTAGAGCACCAGCGAAACGCAACAGGGATTGCTGCGGTTGGGTTAAGAGCATCTCATTTTGGTAATCTAGCCCGCGCAGGCCAGCGTTGTTTGTGTAGCCCCACCCAATGCTCGTTGGCAGTCTCTGGCTGCCAATGAACCTTGGGAGGCTCTGCCTCCAGTATAGGACACAGCTGCCCACCTGGGGCCCACTTGGAGGCAGAGCCTTGGGAGTGCGTTCCCAGGCGGAGCCAGGGAACGAGTAAATAGAATTTTGTATATCAAGCAATAACACCAGCAATGGACGACTTTTATAGCTTCTCCTTCAAACAGACTAGCGCTTTAGTAGCCCTAAAAAATCATCAATACGACGATCTGGACTACTACAAGGCCCGGAACCAGCTATTCAACCTCTCGGTGATGGCAGACTACGACCAACTTGTCTGTCTCCCGAGTTTGACTAACATTGATAAATATTGGTATCAAATCGAAACCGCCCGACGGGTACTCAGACAGTTTGGAGGACGGGCATTACTTGCTGATGAGGTAGGACTGGGTAAAACTATTGAAGCGGCTTTGATCTGCAAAGAATACTTCGCTAGGGGTCAAATTCAATCCCTGTTGGTACTGACTCCAGCTTCCCTGGTGTCCCAATGGCAATCGGAATTAGCGGAGAAATTTGCCATTGACACCGTGACTACGGATGATAAACATTTGCAACAAGATCTGACCGAATTTTGGACCGAACACCCCCGCATGGTTGCTTCCCTCAATACGGCTAAATCTGCTAAGCATTTACCTTTGGTTACGGGACGCAGTTGGGATTTGGTGATTGTGGATGAAGCACATCATCTGAAAAATAGCCGCACTATTAACTGGAAACTGGTTAATTCTCTTTCCAAACGCTTTATCCTCATGCTGACTGCTACCCGGTCCAAAATTCCCTGGTTGAACTGTATAATTTGCTGACTCTGCTGAAACCGGGTTTGCTGCAAACTGAAGCTGCTTTTAAGCGCGAATATGTTTCCCGCAATGGACGAGTCCCTAAAAATCCGGAAAAATTACGTCAGTTGATGCGGGAAGTGATGATTCGCAATACTCGCGCTTTGGTGGATGTGAAGTTACCTCAACGCTTTGCACAGTACTATCAGCGTTACTCCCTCTGCTAGCGAACAAAAATTATATCAGGATTTGACTGATTTCCTGCGAGCGCGGGAAGATATTCTGGATAAGTTATCGCGAACGAACCTGTTGATGCGTACGGGTTCTTCTCCTTTGGCCTTAGCTGATTCTCTGAAAAACTTGACTAAACGCCTGGAAATTGATGACTTGAAAACTTTCACCAGACGTGCAGCACAGATCAAACAAGTGGAGAAGGCGAAAGCTTTGATAGATTTACTGAAGCAGTCCAAGCAGAAAACCCTTGTCTTTACTACCTATCGGGCCACTAGCAGTTATTTAGCTAAAACCCTGGAACAAGCTAATATCCCCTATGCGGAATTTCTGGGCAGCATGACCTTAAAACAAAAAGATGCGGCGATCGCGGCCTTTACGGATACAGTCCCAGTGCTGATCGCTTCGGAGACAGGGGGAGAAGGACATAACATCCAGTTTGCTAATGCGATCGTGAATTACGATCTGCCTTGGAACCCGATGAAGATCGAACAGCGCATTGGCCGCCTGCATCGCATCGGCCAAACTCAGGAGGTGTTTATCTTTAATTTTTGCCTAAAAGATAGCATTGAAGAATATATCTTAAAGGTATTACATGATAAAATCAATATGTTTGAACTGGTGGTGGGAGAGATCGAGACCATTATCGGTAATGTGGACGAGGAGTTAGATTTCTCGGAAGTGGTTATGGGGCTGTGGTTGAAAAATCAAGCGAAACCGGAACTGGATACGGCCTTTAATCAATTAGCTGATGATTTGTTGGCAGCTAAAGCTAAATATCAAAAAACGAGAGAACTGGATGAGCAAATATTTGGTGAAGATTTTGAAGCTTAAAATTAAAGGGTGCATCTCATATTTGCTTAGCCGCCCGAACCCGTTCCCAGGCAGAGCCGTGGCAACGAGGGGCCCGGCTACACGAACAAAGCCCCAGCTCCCCGGGTAACGCCCCCTCCGCTGCGCAGGGGCTAGATCGCATGCATCATCAATGCACCCCATTAGACAAGCTGTCGCCCATTGAAATTGCATAGGTCGAAAAGCTGAAATTATTGCTCTCAATGGGGTTTCCGAATTTAGAATTTAGAATTTAGAATTTAGAATTGTTTAATGATATCCGATACTATTCTCTCGACGATCGCGGAACTTGTTTCCCTCTATGATGGCATAGCCGAACCAGCAGGGGAACAAGCTATGACCGTGTTACTCGCGCCAAATATTGCCAAGGCCCTTAACCTTCCCGAAGAAGTGACTCTGGCAACTAGGGCCGATATCCCTGATAGCTATTTTGTCACTTATAACAGTGAATTGCTAGAGCATTTCTCTCGGTTACTGCAAGATAGAGGCATAGTTACGGCTTGGTCGATCGAATTCAGCGGCCATTTGAAGAAGACAGGGTTTGAACAACTCTTGTCCAAAAGCCTATTAAACTAAGCCAGAGGGTCACCCCCCCGACTCGTCTTCAGAACCGGACGTGAGACTTTCACCTCATCCGGCTCCT
>JACOMV010000418.1 GCA_014324065.1 Hormoscilla sp. SP12CHS1
GATGGGAACAAATACGTTTAAGAACTGGTTTACTAAATGCTGTTATTGTACTAATTAAATAGCGAACAAGCTGTAATTTAGGCTCGCTATATTAGTCTTTGCCGTCAAGGACCAAAAAACCCGGTTTCTTAGTCCTTGTCGTTTAGTCTCCATAAATATGGTTTATAGCAAACATAAATAATTTGTGCAATCTTCTTCCAGGCGCTCATTTATAGCAGCATATTAGCAGCATATTTACAATTTATATTGGTCGGTTTTAACTCATATCTTGCACCTGTCGCAACAAGCAGCCTCTGGTCAAAAATAGAGGCTAAAATCGCAATTATACTAAAGTAGACTAAATCCTTTCTATACAAGGCTTTCAGTCGGTTGAAAACCGACTTTAGCTATTAGCCGTTTGAACCCACGGCGGGCCAGGAGACCAATTGAGAATGGTGCAAGATCGAAAGTGGTAACCGACTTTAGCTATGACGCGGGGGTTTGAACCCTCCGTGTATCGTGGGTAGTGCTAGTAGCGCTCCCACGATACAGGTCAGGCCGTGGCTGACTACTACTTACCCTTCTTCTTAGCTTTTTGCTTGGCTTTTTGCTTGGCGCGTTTGGCGGCATCTTTAGCAGCTTTTTCCGCCGCGATCGCCTCTAACCTGGCTTTTTCTTTTTCTTCGGCAAGTTTGTCCAGATAATATTGGTAGTCTCCTAGATAAAGATGTAATTCCCCATCTCGGATTTCCACAATTTTATTAGCCACCTGGGAGATAAAATAGCGATCGTGGGAAACAAAAATTGCCGTCCCATCATAATGCTGAAGTGCCTCTTCGAGCATTTCCTTAGCAGGAATATCCAGGTGATTAGTAGGTTCGTCCAAAATCAGGATATTTACTGGTTGCAAGAGCATTTTGGCCAAAGCGAGACGGGCTTTTTCCCCGCCACTGAGGGCTTTCACCTGCTTAAAGACCGTGTCGCCGCTAAACAGAAAACTTCCCAAGAGAGTACGTACCTGTTCGTTTTTCCAGTCAGGAACTTCATCGTGAATGGTATCCATCACGGTTTTGTCCAAGTCCAAAGCTTCCGCCTGATTTTGTTCAAAATAGCCGGGGAAAACGTTATGATCCCCTAAGGCGATCGTCCCTTCAGTAGGTGCTTCCATACCCATAATCAGGCGCAGCAAGGTAGACTTACCGCAACCGTTGGGACCGAGGAAGGCGATGCGATCGCCCCTTTCGATGAACAAATTAGCCCCTAAGAACAGGATCTGGTCGTCATAAGCATGGACCAAATCTTTAATGGCGACAACTTCCCGTCCGCTGCGGGGTGCAGAGGGAAAGCGGAAGTGGAGAGTTTTCAGTGTAGCGGTGGGGGCTTCAATGCGTTCGACCTTTTCTAAGAGTTTCTCGCGACTTTTCGCTTGGGTACTGCGGGTAGCGCTGGCCCGGAACCGTTCGATGAAGACTTGCTGCTTCTCTAACTCCTGCTGCTGGCGATCGAAGGCCGTCTGCTGTGCGGCTTGCATTTGGGCCTTTTGGGCCAGGTAGGCGGAGTAGTTCCCCAAGTAGGTAGTGGAGACCCCCCGTTCGGTCTCCACTATTTGCAGACAGAGGCGATCCAGGAAAGCCCGATCGTGAGATACAATCACCATGGGGATAGTCAGCCCCTTCAGGTAAGTCTCCAGCCATTCGATGGTTTCCAGGTCCAAGTGGTTAGTCGGTTCGTCCAGCAGTAACAGGTCCGGAGATTGTAGTAAAATCTGGCCTAGTTGGATCCGCATTTGCCAGCCACCGCTAAAGGAACTGACCAGGCGATCGCCATCAGCAGAGGAGAACCCCATCTCTGGTAACATTTTTTCGATCTGCGCCTCCAAACCGTAGCCATCCAAGGCTTCAAAGCGGCGCTGGAGTTTATCTAACTGGCCAATTAACCTTTCTAACTCGGCGGGAGTAGTAGTTTCCATCTGTTGCTGGACATGGGCCAGAGACTGATGTACCTGGTTAGCTTCCGAGAATACAGTCCAGAACTCTTCCCGGAGGGTATAGTCGGGGTTAACATCAAACTCTTGGGTCAGGTAAGCTATATGGAGAGCCGCAGGTCTAATCAATTCACCGGCAGTCGGTTCGATTTCACCTGTAATAATCTTCAGCTGGGTGGACTTACCGCAGCCGTTGACCCCTACCAATCCTACCCGATCGCCTGGTTTCACTTCCCAGTTAATATCTTTGAGGACAACGCCAGTAGGGTAAATTTTGCTGATATGTTCTAATCGTAGCATCTATATCTCCAAGGCCAGTGCAGTTGGTGGCAATCAGTTGCTCGTGAGGGGCGGGTAAATTACCTGTCATTGCGATCTAGATCGCGATCTGCCAGTATCAAAGGTTGCTGTCTACTGTAATAAAGCTAAATTATAAACCGTCCCCGAGCACAACCGACGCTCAATATGTCTGTTCTGCCACTACAGTTTCTCATAGTCATGAGGTACAGCATCCAGCGATGAAACCCAGTGATATCAATGCTTTCACTGTACCTCACATTATTGAGAAGTGCTATAGACATACATTATTTTATCTTGCCTCATGTCTGTATAGTGACATAAATTGGGAGTAATAGTCGATATAATTATGTGAACTTATGTTAATATATCGGAAATATACCCATAGCAATCTAATGTGGAGAAAATCATGAGCGATCTAGGATTACCGGTGATGAAAACATCAACCCAAAAAACTACGGAAGTGCTGCCAAATTATAATGGCTCGAGCACAAACAAGATCAAAATTTGTGTATATTTTAAAGAAGATCCGGAGAGCATTTCAATCGCCAAGATTACAGAATTGCGCCGAGTGCCAGGGATGGGAGAATTTATTGAGATAGAAATAATCTCTACAGAGTTTTTTTAGTGTGCCATCAACCCAAAAACCATAGCTATGAAGCTTCTATAGCAGTTGTCAAAACAACCTGGAATGATTGTGAGAGCTTAATTAAAAGTCACGAAAAAAACTGTACAAATAGATAATAATATAGCAAATTTTATCCCTGTAATGAATTAAGAAACCCGGTTTTTCCAAAAAACCGGGTTTCTGGGCTACTGGCGGAGCTGAATAGAGAGAATTAAGCCAATACAACTTGTTCAGGAAACAAGTAGAACATTTTTGTGCTAAACTAGAGCTATACTCAATGCAGACCCAATTCAGCTATGGGACG
>JACOMV010000419.1 GCA_014324065.1 Hormoscilla sp. SP12CHS1
TAGCTGAATTTGGTCTGCATTGAGTATAGCTCTAGTTTAGCACAAAAATGTTCTACTTGTTTCCTGAACAAGCTGTAAAGGGTGTGTCAATATCAATTAACAACACTCCATTGTCCGGGGCGACCACTTCAAATAGGTCTGCATCTGCCGCACCTACAGACTCGCCGAAGTCCGCACCAATAAAACCATCGAACAGTAAAGGTTCGGTGTCCGTACCCAAATTGACTGCCACCGCCCCGACGATCGTCCCATTGGGGTCATCATTAATCAAGCTAAACTCTAAGGAATAATTCCCCGTATCTCCTGCGAAGTCCGCACTGCCCGCCACATTGGGGTCGTAATTACCATTATTATCACCACTCACCCCCACATAGTAAACCCCTGGGTCGAGAGTAACATCCAGGCGCGAGAAAGTACCCTCCCCGCCATCATCATCAAAAGCAATTTCCTTGCTAAAGCGGTCAAACAGTCGCAGCAAGCTATCAAAATTATCTGGGTTTTGGCTATGGGAAGCTACCTCGATTGTCACATTTCCCCCAGAAGATACCTCAAAGCGTAAAATATCTACGTCCCGATCGCCCACCTTAGTCGAGTTACCGTCAACCCCGATCGCCCCCAACAGGGGTGCCACGGGGGAACCATCCAACACCGGACCGAGGAACGCCCCGGAGATCGTCCCATTAGAGTCACCGCTAGCGCCTGTAGTCTGAGGGGGTGCGTTGCCTGTAAAGCGGCGCTGAATTTCCTTAACAGCCTCTTCAGTCCTGTTACCGGGCACTGTACTATTAATGAAAGCCCTCGGAGCAAAAATTACATTCTGCGCATCCAGACGCTGACCGAAACTGACAATGCGATCGGTCCCCGTCGAACCATCGCGTGCCCCATTTCGCCAACTGACGCCAGAGGTAGTACCATCCTGCCACACTGCCCCTACCGCCAGGGTACTGTAAATCGCCGGGGCGGCCAAGTTTTCATATTCATTGTTCTCATAACTATTTCCAGCTGCCGAGACCACAGTAATGCCAGCATCTTCCAGGCGCTGGACATCGTCCTTGAGGATATCAAACACCCGCGACTCCGAACTAAAGAACCCACTGCCCAGAGACATATTCACCGCCACTATATTATATTCTTCGCGGTGCTCTAACACCCATTCCAAGGCATCCTCGATCGTCGAGTTGTAAGCACTACCATTGGGTTCAAACACTTGCAGTCCGATCAAACCCACATCCGGGGCGACGCCAATATTTTCTTCGCTAACGCCAACTATCCCCGCCATATGAGTGCCGTGATCGATGCGATCGACTGGGTTATTGCCGCCATTAACAAAATCAACCCCCGTGATATAATTTCCCTCCAGCAGAGAGTGAGTGCGGTCCAAACCCGTATCAATAACCGCCACCGTCACGCCACTGCCATCAATGTCAGCAAACTGGGGGTCATTGCGCAACTCAGTCAGTCCGATCAAATCAAAAGCCGGGTTAGCCCCTGGCGTCGCCTGTTCCAGTTGCAACAGTTGTCCGTCCAGGGTGAGAACGACAGTATCATCCTCCTGTTTTAATGCCTGTAATGTGCCCGAGTCCAGATCCACACCCCGAACCTGCTGGGCAAAGACTGCCCCCTCATCCCCTTCTGTATCCGTCCGGGACTGCTGCGAGTCAAGTGCATGTCCCAACTCTTCTAGCAGCACCTCAGGCGCGACCTGGATATTATCTACATTGGTAAGCAGTTCCTGGGATAGATATATCCTGTCGATCTCCCCTGCGAAAGCCTCCAAAGCACCATTAAGATCGACTGCTGGACGAATTTCAATATCGGAGAAACTGGTCAAGTCGCCAGATGCCCAAGCTCTTGCTAATGATATCAGGGGCTGCACGTCTCCGTCAAAAGCCAACTGCATCTTCACGCCCAGATCCGGGTCCCTAGTAAATGTACTCAGGAGATCCTGGGAAAATTGCCAAGCTGCATCCAGGGTCTCGGATCCGGTAAAAGTCCCTGGTGCATTCACAACAGGCAGTGATTGATTGAGTGTCATCGCTTTAGTTAGTTATATTGTCTTTCTACTACTACTTACTCTGGTGGAATGCACCTTTTGAGCCCTTTTTTAGCTTTTATTTACAACTCTTTACATTGCTTGTTAATTGCTAATTGCCGGGCTAGGGCCGTTGTTTTCTGGAGCACACACTTAGCGGTAGGTAGGGTTGTAGCAAGTAAATATGCTGACCGCCAAGTACGAATATTAGGTTTCACCTTCTATTCTACTCTACCGAGTTCCCTCCCCAATGTTGGCCGAGCGCCTCGCCGGTAGCTCTGGGTAGCACCTATCTCACAAATATCTCACCTTTGTGGCACAAGATCGGCCAAGTACTGACGCAGCTCTGGGCAGCATTGGCATCTCACTTTTGTAGCCTGAGATGCAGTACGGTTAACTAATTTATGTCCTCACTATAGCGATAAAACAAGATAACTGTCAAGGATTTCGGCCTGCTGAAACTCCCGACTCTCCAGTTCACTTTTCAGCCAATTATACTGGAGACTTCCCCGTTTAATGGGTTCAAAGATATGCGGTCCGTAACCCCAATTAACAGGATTTTTTAAATCCCGATCGGACTCGCGAAACCTGCCCTTAGCATGCTTGGCCAGACTGGGGGTACGCCACATATTAGTAATGTAAGGCACCACCAAGCGCAGGTCACCAAAGGTAACAGCGTAGTATAGCTCCCCGCCGGGACTATTCTGGGGTAAGGTAAAAATCTCTTCGTAGGTATTGGCATTAAAGCTATTATCTTGCAACCAGTCCTGACTCACCGTGATATTTAATTGCTGGGCGATTTGGGCAGCAGCAGCCCGGAGATAGCTATTATTGAACTGGTCATTTAAGCTGCTTTCCCCGTCCCAGCGACCCATCACTTCATGGTTGCCAATAGCACCGAAAAGGGGTGCATGTTGGATCAACTCACCCCCAGTATAATTTGTAGTGACTCCATTTTTCTCCAAGGAATAATTAGCGCGACCCTGGAGAGTAGGAAAGAAAGCATTACCTCGGTTGTCATCGAACCACTCCGAGGCCCGATCGGGAACATTAACCAAGTCGCCAGCGAAGAACACAATTAAACTAAGTCAACCCGTCACCGGGCCGACTCGTCTTCAAAACCGGACGTGATACTTTCGCATCATCCGGCTCCT
>JACOMV010000420.1 GCA_014324065.1 Hormoscilla sp. SP12CHS1
CTCGGTAACAATGTTGATGTATTTGCCGCTCACAAAGCGAGTTTCGGCTTGATTTGGGCTTAAATTTTGTCTAAGTCCCATTAGGATCAAAGGGCTATATCTCTTACTGGGTGAGGGTTTCAGGCGATCCTTTTATCTAGACGCTTCGTATGTGCCGCCCTACTAGTTCCTAAGGTAAAGAAGCATTTGTGAACGGCGGCGGCTATCCTCCCCGAGAATGGAGAGCTTACCCACCCGCATGAGGCTGTAAATTGGGGCTAGTTTTTGTCAAAATTATCAATAATCATCAATAATCATCAATAGAGAGAGTACTAGAAATCTAGATAGAGAGGATTGGCACTATGCGGTGGAAAAAGGATTCCCGTGCCTTGCGCATTCTGGGTACCCATGTTTTGGCCTTCGCTCTAGGAGCATTGCTCGCCCTGAGTGCGGTTTTACCTTCCCAAGCAGATCCCTTACCCGATCGGGCTAAAGTAAAGATACCCCCATCTGCGGTAGCACTGCAAATTCCTCTTGCTGGCACAAACTTTGTGACCGCTGCGGTGCAGCAGGTAGGGCCTGCGGTGGTCAGAATTGACACGGAGCGCATTGTCACCCGTAACTTCGATCCGTTTTTTGACGACCCCTTCTTCAATCGCTTTTTTGGTGACAGGTTCCGGCAGCAATTGCCACGGGAGGAACGTCAGCGGGGACAGGGTTCGGGTTTCATTGTTGAACGCAAGGGGGTCATTTTGACCAATGCCCATGTAGTGAGTGGAGCCGATCAAGTGAGGGTGACGCTCAAGGATGGACGCGAGTTTGAAGGAACGGTGCTAGGTAAAGATGAGGTGACAGACCTGGCAGTTGTCAAGATTAATGGTAATAATTTGCCTGTGGCTAAGTTGGGAGACTCCGCTGGCGTGCAGGTGGGAGACTGGGCGATCGCGGTTGGCAACCCCTTAGGATTGGACAATACTGTTACTTTGGGCATTGTTAGTACCATCAACCGTTCTTCTTCAGAGGTTGGCATTCCTGACAAGCGCGTGGACTTCATTCAAACTGATGCGGCGATCAATCCTGGTAATTCCGGCGGTCCGCTGTTGAACTCACGGGGTGAAGTGATTGGCATTAACACGGCTATTCGTGCTAACGCGAATGGTATTGGCTTTGCTATCCCAATCGATAAAGCTAAAGCGATTAAAGACAAGTTGGCCCGTGGAGAAGAGATTCCTCACCCCTATATTGGAGTGCGCATTGCCAACCTGACACCGGAACTGGCAAGGGAAAACAATAGCGACCCCAATTCATCGATAGTACTGCCAGAAACTACTGGCGTATTGGTGGTGGGAGTGATGCGTGATACGCCTGCAGCTAAGGCTGGTTTGCGTCGGGGAGATGTGATTGTCGAAATTGATGGGAAACCTGTTACTACCGCCGAGCAGTTGCAGAAGATGGTCGATCGCAGTGGTGTTGGGAAGGTACTGCAAGTTAAGCTAATACGCAACAACCAAGCCCAGCAACTTTCGATCGAGACAGTTCAACTGCGAGATATTCTGTGAAGATTGCGAATCGCGGCGAATTGCAATGGGTAGTGGTTAAGATGTAGTGATTTGGGCGTTGCACAAGGACGGGATGATAAGTAATTGCCGATTATAATAATCGGCAATTTTTTAGCATAAATTTATGTTGCACATTTTTGGGATGATACTAGCCAAACGTCAGTTCGAGATAAGGAGGAAAGGGAGAACTCTGGTAAGCTGAAGATTGTAAAACCTCGTTCAGCCAAGTTCTCCCATGTCTAGTTTAGAAGAACTTTATTGAATGGATACCTTCTGCATTGATTCCTCCGATCGCGCAGCGTGGCGCCAGCCATGCGTTTATCTCAAACACTGTTTTGGTCAATGCACGGGCATCAGTTTTATGGATTCGACAAAGCTACAAGTCTGCCATAATCGCCGAATCAAGCAACCTCAAGTCTTTCAAGACCTTTACTGGTCAGCAACTATCTGCCAGCGACCTTTATCCTTTCCCCCGGCTTGTACCACGCTCATGAGATCCACTGTACGAGGTCGCCCAGTGTTTTTAGCCGGTGGTAAGAGGTATTCTAACAACTCCCATTGCGCTTGGGTTAGTTCAGTGGTATAGGCTAGAGTCATAGCTTTCTGGATGACTGACTATCATGTTTTCATATTTCAGTCTAAACCCAGGAAGGTTTTTTTATAATGAGTGCTTTTTGCTACTTTACAAACTGCCTCTGTTCGCGCAGCGTGGCGCCAGCCATGCCTGGGTCGAGGGAGACCAGGGAGACCCCACTGTGGCTCTGTGAAAGGGTTTGATGCCATTTTACGCCTATTTTTTCTCAAAGTCCCGCTAAGATTCTCGAAAATAATCATTAGGTAGACGTGATTTTTGTTACGGATCATTATTTACCATGGGCAGCGGAGTCTTGTACTCGATACTGCCTTTTCTTAAAAATTTAGTCTAAACTCCAGTCACATAGGCTGGGGCCAGATTCACCAGTACTCCGGCTGCGCCCGACCCAGAAACCCGGTTTTTTAGAAAAATCGGGTTTCTTAATTCAAGCAGATCAAGCCTCCTATACCAGTCTAGCTAGATTAAGCGGTGGCGCGAGATAGCTGTGAAGCTTGGATGCAACCGCCCAACCACCTTTCCTCTCCAGCGGGTGCATAACTTGCCCAAACCTCTCCGTTCTCCTTGGCCTGATAAAAGCTAGTGATTCTCGCTTTGGTCGCAAACCCCATCACCTCAAGCTGCACCAGATCTCCAGGACGGAATTGTTCTCCCTCAGAATTAGTCGCCGAGGAAACTATTTTCAGTTCAAATTTCTTTTTTTCTGATTTTAGCTGCGGTCGCGGCTTCGGTCTGGTAGGTTTCTGTGTCAGAGAAGTTGGTCTCGCTGGTGGCGCGGTAAGCTTCTTCTCTCGTTCAGGCTGATTTGCTGCGGTCGGTTTCTGCGCCACTTCAGCGTCAGCATCCGGTTGGGGCGGTCTTTTAGGCTTTCTGAAACCAACTATTTCCATGATTCTGCGATCCTAAATCCTGACTGGGAAAAGCTGGAGACCAATTCATCCTGACCTTGGATATCTCCAGCCTCCTTTATGTTAACTCAAGTTGCGACCTATAAAAATTTCTACGTCCCAGACAGCCATTTTTGGTAAATTTCTCCGCAAAAATGCCATTGGTATATCACAAGGCAATTTTGGCCAATTTTGGCTAATTTGGGTTTTGAGGTTTTATAGGTAGCAACTTAGGTTATGTTAACAGGCTCGCGATTGGCGGATCAGCATGAAATGTGGTCAGTGGTCAGTGGTCAGTGGTCAGTTGATAGTGGTCAGTTGTCAATTTTTAATTTTTAATTTTTAATTGTCAGTTGCGATCGATAATTCCTCCACCCAACACCAGGTCTCCATCGTACCAAACAGCCCCTTGACCCGGAGTAATGCTGAACTGGGGTTCGTCAAACTCTAACCTGACTCTACTCTTTGCTAAAGGAATTACTGTCACTGGTGCTGCTGGGGAACGATAGCGGATCCGGACTTGGGCCCGAATGGGTCCATCTGGTGCGGATATGGACACCCAGTTGACCCTACTTACTGTACAGTGAGAATTTACCGCTTGCTCCCGAGTCCCGACTATCACTCGATTCATGACTGGGTCCAGTCCCGTTATGTACAAGGGTTCACAGTAGGCTATCCCCAGTCCCTTCCGCTGACCGATCGTATAATGATGAATGCCATTGTGTTGACCCAGTACCTTTCCGGACTGGTCAACGATATCCCCTGTCTTCTGATTAATGTATTTGTCTAGGAACGCCTGCATGGAACCATTGGCTTCCACTAGACATAAATCTTGACTTTCTGGCTTATCAGCAGTTAACAGTCCCAACTCTGCGGCGATGCGCCTGGTTTCGGTCTTGCGGACTGACCCCAGGGGAAATACTGCCGCTGCCAGCAACTCCTGGGGTAGGTCATACAAAAAGTAGGACTGGTCTTTGGTCAGGTCCACCGCCCGTTTTAGCTGATAACGTCCATTATCCCGATTATAGTTCACTCGCGCATAATGCCCAGTCGCGATCGCCTCTATTGACAAATGCGATCTGGCATATGCGAGCATGGGGCCAAACTTGACTGCCTTGTTGCATTGAGAGCAAGGCAGGGGCGTGATGCCGTTGCTATAGCCCGATACTAGATAATTTACTATATTAGCTTGGAAGTCTTCCAGGCTATCGACAATGTGATGAGGAACACCCAGCTGGGAGCAAATGCGGGCCGCATCAAGCATTCCCTCAGAGCAACATTGTCCCTTGCCCTTCATCAGCCAGAGGGTGAGACCGACAACTTCGTATCCTTGATGATGTAGGATGGCGGCGGCGGTCGAACTATCCACCCCACCGGAGAGCCCTACTACTACTTTTTTCATGGACATGCTATACTTTCAAAGGGCTGGACTTGAGCCTAAGGTCGCGGAGTCTGTCATTGCGAGGGGGGGGATCCCAAGCGTTCCGGGGGGTGTTACTCGTACAGAACTTGGATATCGTTATTTAGCTCCCCCCTCGCTGCTCTCCTCTCCGCTTCTCCTGGCGTCGAAGCTCCGGGATGCGCTGGACATATTGGCTGCATTCGCATGGCTGGCGCCACGCTGCGCGATCGGCGCAGTTCCTGACCCTTCGCAGTATATCTGCTGTAGTCTGCTTGCCAGTCGCTGTGTCTCCCGGTGCTGCGTCTCCTGGTGCTGCATCTCCTGGTCGCTCGATGTTCCCCGGGAGCGCTAACCGCACGTTCCCACGGCGCAGCCTGGGAACGAGGGGGGACATCGTAGTCGCACTACCTGAGAGACACAGCAGCGTGGTACTCTTATAGGCTAGCATTTCTGCTGCCGAGAAGATCGGGTGAGGAATAATGAGACCACCAGAAGACGAGAATTTTTCCCGTTCAGTGCATGGTTGTTTCGGACTGCTAGCCCAATACCTGGTTATTGCTGCGGTGCTTTTTTTTGCCGTGCTGTTTGGAGTTCCCTATTTTTTCCGGACGACATTTATTACCCTATTATTCATCTGGATCTTGCTGATGTTCTTTGTCTCCCTGCTATTTTTGCTGAGACTGACTGAAGATCGAGATTAAAAAGCTGCTAAAACAGATCTGTAGTGCTAGCTTAGGAGTGGCTCCTCGTGGGTTTAGGTCTAATAGTAGATGGCAAGCGAGAAGGGCAGGTTTATTCGTCCCCAGACGACTTTTCGTAACCAGATTACCGCCGATGGCTCTAGTGGCTTCAAGGCCGAGCCATATCGCGATCATCTCTATATTAGTTGGGCTTGTCCCTGGGCCCACCGGACCCCGATCGTGCGGAAGTTGAAGGGACTAGAAGAGGCGATCGGTCTGTCAGTAGTCTCGGCAGTAATCGATCGAAACGGGTGGGAATTTTCTCAGACAGAACTGGGTTGCATTCTCGATCCCGTCCACCAGGCCGAATATCTATGGCAAGTTTATCTTCTTGCTGACCCGAACTACAATGGCCGGGTAACGGTGCCAGTGCTTTGGGATAATGAATCCCGGGAAATTATCCGCATGTTTGATACGCAGTTTGAGGCTGTGGCCCAAAAAAAAGTGGATTTCTGCCCCCGGGATTTACAATCCCCAGATTGAAGAAACCTTGGACGCTATCTACTAGCCGATCAATAATGGCGTGTATCGGGCCGGATTTGCTTCTACCCAGTCCGCCTATGAAGAAGGGGTGACCCAACTTTTCCAGGCCCTGGACCATTGGGATGAAGTTCTCGCTCATCAGCGCTATCTCTGTGGCGATCGGGTAACGGAAGCCGACTGGTGCATGTTCGCGACTCTGTTACGCTTTGACTTAGTCTATTACGTACATTTCAAGTGCAATATCCGCCATATCTGGGATTACCAAAATCTGTGGAATTACCTGAAAGAATTATATCAGCTGCCAGGAGTCAAGGAAACTTGCAACTTTGACCACATCAAGCGCTATTACAGCTTGTTCAGGAAACAAGTAGAACATTTTTGTGCTAAACTAGAGCTATACTCAATGCAGACCCAATTCAGC
>JACOMV010000421.1 GCA_014324065.1 Hormoscilla sp. SP12CHS1
GGGTAAATCACAAGGCAATTTTGGCCAATTTTGGCTAATTTTGGTTTTGAGGTTCTATAGGTGGCAACTTGAGTTATAATTCATAGAGGGCAAGCCTTTGAGCTATCCTGTTCAGCGGAACCAGTGCCGCCAACTGGCTCCAACTGGTTCAAATAAAATTGCCAGGGTAACCAAAGTAGGCGATCGAAAAGCGTACAGCCAATTGCAGCTCCTGTGCCTCACCATAGGATAGATTTGTAATCCAGGTCGCAACATGCTCCCGCCAGAAATGCCCCAGCAGCTCCCGCACCCCAGACATAGCGAGTTAGCGAGCGCATACCGCAAACTCTTCGGCTAGGCAGCAAGATCTAAGAGGCCACAGTAGCCCAGCTACCAGCACCAGACCTTACCCCATGAGTCCCAAAAAAGCTGCTTCAATAGCCAGATGGCTCAAAATCGACGCAGTAGAAATAGCAAAGACACCTACGCATAAAATCAATCCTACCAGTCCGATTTTGCCCAACACCTCGATTATACTGGGAGTATGGTCCTATGTTAGCATGATATTGCTGACCTTCTTGCCAACGGCTGATGCCAAGGACAAGGGCGGTGCGGCTCAATAGGATCCCAGGCAAACTCTATATAATGAGGCGGGTACTGTGCCCAAAGGTAATCGGTTGCTATCTCTGTTGGTAATAGGTGGATTATGGACTGCTGCCGCACCAGCATATGGACAGGCATTAGTGCCTCATACGTTACATCTGTCGGAAGAGCAATTACAGTTAAAAGGCACGAGGCTAGTACAGCAAGCGGAGCAGTTGTTGCAGTTCGGGCAATTTCAACTAGCCTTGCCCAGAATGGTTCTGGCCACGCAGTTGCTGCCTGATAGACCGCGATTATGGTTGTTACTGGGTGGGTTGTATTTAGAAGCAAATGAGTTATATAAGTCAATTGCAGCGCTGCAAGCAGCCCGGTCCTTGGAACCCAATAACCCGATAATTCTGTTTAGTTTGGGGTCAGCTTACTTCGGTCAAGAAAAGTATGGAGCAGCAGCCCAATACTTGCAAGCGGGTTTGAGAATACAACCAGATGAAATAATGGCTTTGTTTAACTTGGGTAATACCTACTACAAGTTGAACGACTACGACTCGGCGATCGCCGAGTATGAAAAAGCAGTAGCCCAAGACCTCAACTTCTGGCAAGCAATTAACAATATAGGGCTAGTAAAATACGAACAGGGAGATACCACTGGCGCGCTCGCCCAGTGGCGAGCGGCTGTAGAAATTGACAGCCAAGCTGCTGAACCGCAGTTGGCACTAGCAGTGGCTCTATATAGCTCCGGGCAGATAGAACCGGGATTGGCGATGGCCCAAGCAGCTTTGCAGCTAGACCCAAACTACGCCGATCTAGAGTTCCTCAAAGAAAATCTCTGGGGCGCGAAGCTGATAGCAGAAACTAAAAAACTCCTGGAAACTCCCCGCATTCGGGAAACCCTTACCCAAGTCAAAGGAGGAAGTCCAGAATGAAACGGAAAGAATCATTGATTTAGATCTGGCCTCCTCCAGCAGTGCAAAAGACTGGGACGCGCTGCTGGTTTAGGGAACATATCTCGGAAAGCTGCTTGACGTTCGGCAGGCTTTTCTAGAGTTAAATTCCACAGAGTTTCGTAGAAAAAGAACGACACGCCAGCAAGTCCCTGACTGCGCATAGCTTGGACTTGCTGCTGAAGAAGTTCAGTCCGAACTGGACGATTTTTAAGACCGGTCAAGATGCCAACAGCGACAGGGATGTGGTTAATGGCGATCTGGACTTCTGGACGCTTCAACTCCAGGATAAACCGATCGAGATCGTTACGGTACACCTGCAAGATCAATTCCTCCACGAAGCCGCGCCTTTCCCAGTTAAACCAGTCCTGCAAATAGTTTCTGTAGGCAAAAGCCTGGGGGTTGGGAGACAAAGCAACGATCGCATGAGGCTTTTGCCCTTTTACCGCCGCAAAAACCTGTGCCATCACTCCCGTAATTTTATTGGCTCGCCAACGGATCCACTCAGGGTCAACAGGATTATCAGGAGGACTCTGTCCCTGATGTTCCATCTGGTACAGCTGCACCGTGTAGGGGTCGTAACCCAATTGGACTGGCAACCCAAAGTGGTCGTCAAGCTGAATCCCATCGATATCGTAGTTGGTAACAATTTCCGCGATCAAATCAACGATGAACTCCTGCACTTCCGGGTGAAAGGGATTTAGCCATACCCGGTCATGCTTGCCCTCCTTGACAATTTGGCTGCCATCGGACCGTGAAGCGATCCACTCAGGATGGCGAGCGGCCAAATCAGAATCTGCCGGTGCCATGAAACCAAACTCAAACCAGGGAATAACACTCATCCCCAAGGCGTGTCCTTGCTCAACAATTTCTTCGAGCATATCTCGCCCCCTTAAACCGGGTTCGGGATCGACCGCACGACCGATCGCATTTTCGGCTACAGAACTGGGGTAGAGAGTATAACCCCAGTTCCAAACCGTGGGGTAAACAGTGTTAAAGTTAAGTCGATCCAGCTTTTGTAAGGCATCGGCGAGCTTGGCCCGTGAAAACAGCACATCGCTGTCGATGTTCGTCAACCAGACTCCTCGTAACTCCGTTGCCGGAGTAGCTGGCTGTCCGGGGGTCCTGTGTTCCCTGGGTAGTGCGAGTAGCGCTCCCGGGGAACACAGGGCAGCAATTAACAGCGAAAGCATCACTGACAAGCTTAACAGAACCACAAACCACAAGGGGCGCTTAGCATACATCTGGGCGAAATACTCCAAAGTCCTTTGATAGACTGATGTTAATCTTTGGGCAGTAGTGCCAAAATTTTATTCACGAACTCCTGATGATCCACCACTGGCTTAGAAATGTAGCCATCGACACCGCTTTCTCTCTGAAAGCCGTCCTTATCGCCCGACATGGCGAAAGCTGTCACCAGGATAATTGGGATGTTTGCCGTTTGAGGATCTGCCTTCAGCATTTGGGTAATCTTGATGCCGTCAACGGATTTGCCCTGGTAAACACTATTAGTCAGAGAAACATCCATTAAAATAATATCAGCTTCACCAGCGGTACAGCTTGTTCGCTATTTAATTAGTACAATAACAGCATTTAGTAAACCAGTTCTTAAACGTATTTGTTCCCATCAG
>JACOMV010000422.1 GCA_014324065.1 Hormoscilla sp. SP12CHS1
AGAGGATTTTACATGAGTATTTAAGTTATCTTGAACGACTATAATTTTCTGGGCTTGAGGAAACTGTTCATCGACCAAAGCCTGTGAAGCTTTGCACCTCTTGAGTGAGGGTGCCAATGTCCCGGGCTGACCCTATGCTGTTGCCAGCATTATCAACCTGAATGTCGTCCATGTCATCGTGCATGTCATCATGCAGGTTGATAGAGAGGGTGTAGCTAGTATTGCCCGAGGACTGCTCGACTACGGCAAAATAGGTTCCTGCCGACATAGTCATGTTAATCGACTCTGGAAAGGCAACCCATTCATTTAATAAAGCAATCTCATCATCCTCCCAGATGCCGTTACCGTTCGCGTCTTGTATCAGGTACAGGTTGACATCAGCGTCCAGTCCTAAGCTCACATCGGCTGGATCGTCCAGGCTAAACTGGTAGTAGTCGACTTTGTCGATATCTTCTACAAAGCCTGTGAAGCTTTGCACCTCTTGAGTGAGGGTGCCAATGTCCCGGGGCTGACCCTATGCTGTTGCCAGCATTATCCACCTGCGCATCTGGTTCTGTCTGGAGGTCAGCAGTTTCAGTCTCCTCCTTACCTGGCTCCCGCCTGGTAACCTCTTCTGAGACTGGAACATCATCCGACACGACTTCCTCTTGTGGCGGTAAGTTTTCATCTGGTTCAATTAAATCGTCAGTATCTAAAACCACTTCTGGTTCGGTACTTGGTTCAGAATCTTCTGATACTGGAGGTTCAGAGATAGTGGGTGAAGGTTCTTCTTCTGGGGACAAATCTACTTCTCCTGGCGGCTCTTCTGATAGATCCTATAATTATCTGTTCCAAGTACAATTAAGACAAATCAAACAGACTGACCTCATGATTCCTACCGTTATCGAACAATCCGGTCGTGGCGAACGCGCTTTTGATATCTACTCCCGGCTGTTGCGGGAACGCATCATCTTCCTGGGACAAGCGATCGACGCCGATGTGGCCAACCTGGTCGTCGCTCAGCTGCTGTTTCTAGATGCCGAAGACCCGGAGAAAGACATTTATCTATATGTCAACTCTCCAGGCGGTTCTGTCACGGCTGGCATGGGAATTTTCGACACCATAAATCAGATCCGTCCTCGTGTTTGTACTATCTGCGTAGGATTAGCCGCCAGTATGGGGGCTTTCCTCCTTAGCGCCGGTGCTGAGGGGAAGCGAATGAGTCTGCCTCATTCCCGAATCATGATCCATCAGCCCCTAGGTGGTGCTCAGGGACAAGCTACTGACATTGAGATTCAGGCTAAGGAAATACTATATCACAAGCAACGACTGAACGAGTTGTTGGCTCAACATACTGGCCAGCCTCTAGAAAGGATTGAGCAGGATACCGAGCGGGATTTCTTTATGTCGGCAGCAGAAGCAAAGGACTATGGCCTCGTGGACCAAGTGATTAACCGCCGACCCACCGTTCCGGCAAAATCTGCGACTAAACCGGTGGCCGCAAGTTAGCGCGATGCTGCTGCTTCACCACGGCTACGGGTGTAGGAGACGGGTTACACCCGACCAACACTACCTCAAAATAGGCCCTGGTTGGGTTGGGGTTGAGATTGCAGGTAATCTCGGAATTCCTGTAATTGCTGACAACTAAGGAATAATCGCGAGCGCTGGTTGTAGGTAAGTTCAAGATGTTCGCGTCCCTGTTTTTCAGTCCAGTCCAAACGCTTAAGTTCCTGGGTAGTTTGGGAGTAGGCTTGCAGATAGTGCAAAAAATCTAGTAAGTTATCGTCGTCTAGTACAGACCTCTCTCGTTGGCCATAAACCCGTTGGAGATATTCCTCTTCTTTGTTCTTATCCCAGCCCAGTCGGTCCACTTCAACTGTAATACTGGCGTTCACCTCTATGTAATCGAACGATGAAGATGATGCCTGAGTAGTCTCATCCGACATCACACCCAGATCGGTCTGACTCGATTGATGAGTATAACTGGCAGACCAAATCGGATCGTCTGAAGTATCGCTGGTTGCATCTGTGTCCTCCACGACAGTCGCTAATGCATCGCCGGTTGTATCGGAAATCGAGTTGCTAGTAACAGATGCATCAGTATCTACTGTTTTGGGGCTTGAGTGCTGGTCAAAGAAACTGGTCGGGGTACTGGCGCTAACAGAAGTTGGGGGTGAGGGAGTAGAGTTCGCCGTTTGCCTTATCTGGGAGACAGCAGCTGGCGGTTCTAGGGACTGTGACCCCCGGGTAGTGCGAGTAGCGCTCCCGGGGGACACAGAAGGTGCTGGTGGGGACACCATCGGCATTCCCAAAACTGCGATCGCCCTTTGACGTGCTTGGTCTTCTGCCTGTTCTATACTAGGAGCCGCAGCCATGCCAGAAGCCAGGGTAACTCCCCCGACTTGAACCAGGGCGCGAACTAGATAGGTCCCCCGTTCGACCAGCAGCAACTCAGAAATTAAACTACCAGTTGGATAATGGGTGCGGAATTGAGTGAACATAGGTTCTTCGATTGCTTGTGAATACTTCCTGGTTACCTGGCGACCGCCTGGTAACCTAGGCAGCAACTCCTCGTTACCTGGCTTTTGCCTGGTAACCTAGGATCCTGCCTGATAACGTAGGCTATCGAGTTTCAACATATGGTATGATCTGCCCTTATATGTTACGATAACCCAAAAATTGTCAAAAACATATGATATCATCCCGTAACCCTCAAGACGATCGATCCTGAAAAGACCCATAGCGGACAATGCTAAAAGATAATTCGGCCTTGATGAGTGACGCTAACCGCCTACAATTTCTCGGGAAAGTGCCAATTTTTACCAGAATTACTAGCGAGGCTTTCCTGGAACATCTGGCGACTAACTTAGATGAGGTAATATTTACATCTGGTCAAACTATTTTTACGCAAGGGGAGGAAGGGCATTTACTTTACATTCTGGTAGAGGGCAAAATCAAGATTCATATTGAAGATTTCCCCCTGGCCCAGCTAGAACCAGTAGCATATTTTGGCGAGATGGCTTTGCTTGATTCTCAGCCCCGATCGGCTGACGCGATCGCAGTTTCGGAGTCTAAGTGTTTAGTGTTAGCTTGTTCAGGAAACAAGTAGAACATTTTTGTGCTAAACTAGAGCTATACTCAATGCAGACTCAATTCAGCTATGGGA
>JACOMV010000423.1 GCA_014324065.1 Hormoscilla sp. SP12CHS1
TAATTTTCATATGCCATTATCTGAACTTCTTCTTCCTATTGTAACTCATTTTTCTTGTTTTGGGGTAGATTTTCTTGAAACTTTAATGAGTATAAATACTCAAGCATGCAATTGTATGCTACATGATGTAATCACCGCAGAGCCGCTAATATTACATATATACGACAATTTGTCGTGCGGAATGTGGGCTATAACTATTTCAATTGACCATTGACCTCGTTCCCTGGCTCCCGCTGGCTCCCGCCTGGGAACGGCAATTTTCAACCCTTATCATCCCGTCGTTGTGCAACACGCTGCGCTAAATCTTGTATCAGTTCTCACTGGGTGTGGTCAAAACCAGTTGGTAAGTCGCGCGTTCCCAGGCAGAGCCGTGGGAACGAAGGTAAAATTATGACGATTTCGCCGGTTGATAAGTGGCTCTCGCCCAGATTTGTATTATAAATAATTGCATGTAATACATTAAATCAGTATTACGTGGGCTACGATGTCATCGGTCATCAAGGCTCCTTTTGGCCAGGATATCAACAAATGCACGACCACACCGGAACTATAGCGCAATAGTTTCCCCAAAGATATCCCCCGGACGGCGAAAACCCGGGGGATATCTTGCAGTCAAAGGTAAGTACATGGACAAAATTAATTTTACACACACTCTCGCGCTAGTCTCCATATTCGGAGCATGTCGCCCATGGCTATGTGCAATTATTTTTGTCTAACTACTTAGTTGTATTGGTGGGGAACACCGAACGCTTGCCAACTGGTGCCAGGTCACGTATAACCCAACTGTTTGTGACCACACCCGTTCTCCACTAATGCAACCAATGCATGACCACGAGCAGAACCCTTGTCGGAATCTCCCGGATCGGCTAAAGTCGGGTAGAAACTAGAGAGGGATGCAAGTGGTGCAAACTTCATTCGCTACGCCATATAATCGTCCAGACGGAATCGATGTTGCCTCGATGTCTCCTGGGTGCCGTGCCGATTTTTCCGGAACGGTACAGGCGATCTCGCCGCAGGAGTTCTCGAAGTTTAGAGACCCAGTCTTGCTTCAGGCGGCGAGACTGCTGTATTATATTTACCTGGAAATCCCTCACTTACAAACGCGGCGTCCCCTAGGTGTGGTGATTAATCGCGAAACCTATCGATCCCTACTGATATTTAAGGGCACACCGATATTATTGCCCCAAGAATACTTCTTGCCCCTTGATTATATAGAATCACAACAGTATGACTGAGTAGTAATAGATCGCTAACCTATGGAAATACTTGCTGCTGTAATTGTCTTTATCCTCGGCTCGGCGATCGGCAGTTTTCTAAATGTGGTAATTTATCGGATACCAGCAGGGTTATCGATACTATGGCCTCCGAGTCGCTGTCCCAAATGCTCCTACCAGCTAAAGCCCTCTGAGAATGTGCCAATTTTAGGCTGGCTATGGTTAAGGGGGCGCTGTAGCAACTGCCTCTTCCCTATTTCCCGGCGCTATCCTCTGGTAGAAGCTGCCTCTGGCATCCTATTTTTACTGATTTACTGGCGCTTTGGCCTATCTGGGCAAACTCTGGGATATTGGGCATTCTTCAGCTGGCTGCTGGCATTGTCCCTGATCGACCTGGATACGATGACCTTACCTAATTCTCTCACCCAGTCGGGATTATTGGCGGGCTTGCTGTTTCAGGCAGCTACTGGTGCAGGTGATGTCTATCCCCTGATGAATGGGATATTTGGGGCAGTTCTGGGTCTATGGTTGTTTGAGGCCATTATCTTGTTGGGGTCTCTCGCCTTGGGACAAGCAGCAATGGGTGGCGGCGATGCCAAATTAGCGGCCATGATGGGGGCCTGGTTAGGCTGGAAATATTTGCTGCTAGCAGGGTTTCTTGCCTGTGCCCTCGGAGCTTTTGCCGGTGGAGGGGCGATCGCCCTCGGGTGGCTCAAGCGGCGTCAAGCCATGCCCTTTGGACCATTTCTGGCCCTCGGTGCAGCAGCAACAGCCCTCTGGGGAGAAGCGATTTTATCGACATATATTCTTCCCAGTCACCTGATAGGATAGTGTTTGAGTCGGATGGTGGTTCCTCTACTTATAAAATCTCTAATAGAAGGGAAATAGCCGTTTTCATGTCTATATTTGATTGGTTTGCAAATCAACAAAAATCAGAGCCAATTAGTCGAGAGCGACAAGAACGTGAGATAGCTGATGGACTGTGGACCAAGTGTCCCGCCTGTGAGGCGATCGCCTATACAAAAGACCTGCAAGCTTCCCAAATGGTCTGTCCTGACTGTAGTCATCATATATCAGTCGATAGCGATGAGCGCATCCGCCAGCTGATAGATGCCCAGACTTGGCAACCCCTAGATCGGCATCTGCGTCCCGATGACCCGCTGAAGTTTCGCGATCGCAAAAAATATAGCGATCGCCTGCGGGAATACCAAGAAAAAACCCACCTTCCAGACGCCGTACAGACAGGTTTGGGTCAACTAGAAAGCCTTAAAGTCGCCCTCGGCGTTATGGACTTCCGGTTTATGGGTGGTAGTATGGGGTCGGTAGTCGGGGAAAAACTCACCCGCCTGATCGAACGGGCCACCCTAGAGAGTCTGCCAATCATTATTGTCTGTGCTTCCGGCGGTGCCAGGATGCAAGAAGGGATGCTGAGTCTGATCCAGATGGCAAAAATCGCAGGAGCCTTAGAAAAACATCGAGAAGCTAAACTGCTCTACATCCCCGTGCTGACTCACCCGACCACCGGCGGCGTTACAGCCAGCTTTGCCATGTTGGGAGACGTTATTATCGCCGAACCGAAAGCTACCATTGGCTTCGCAGGTCGCCGGGTGATCGAACAAACCCTCCGAGAAAAGCTCCCAGAGGGTTTTCAAACCTCGGAGTATCTCCTGGAGCATGGCTTTGTTGATATCATCGTCCCTCGCACCCAGCTAAAAAAAACCCTCGCCCAGCTGCTCGGCCTCCATCAACATGGGCAAATACCTGCCAAGGAGGGACAATCTAGCCCGCGAAATCACCATGCTACGGCATTAACCAACTCTAAATTAATCAACAGTACGACCATAATCAACTAGGGCGTGTCATCAGTTAGAAAAAAGATGCTCTAGTAGTTAGCAAAAAAGAGGTGAAAGATGCACCGATACGCACTC
>JACOMV010000424.1 GCA_014324065.1 Hormoscilla sp. SP12CHS1
CCCATGAATACCAAAGTTGCTGGCTTATGAGACCAGCCAGGCTTTCACTGGTTACAGTTTATACCTGAACGAATCGCACGACGAGATTGAAAATGGTTTGCATTACTCAGTGATGACGGATGTTTGGAAGGCGATCGCCGATGCTGCACGCCGCGCGGATGCGCAGATATTTGCTACCACCCACAGTCAAGAATGCATTCGCGCAGCGCACAGAGCATTTGATAGTAGCGAAACCTATGATTTTCGCTACCACAGACTCGAACTGGTCAAGGATGAAATTCAAGCAGTCACTTACGACCGGGAAACCTTGGCTACCTCTGATGAAATGGACTTGGAGATGCGCTGATGACTAGCAGTTCAAAACATCTCTCTAAACCCGGGATAGTCAAGCGAAGCTGTCCCAGGAAATATCTCGGGAGCGTCGGAGCCGCATGCAGCGAAGAACTGATGAATTGCCGCTGATAAATCTCCTGAACACACCCCCCCCCTCTCTCGTCCGGAAAAACACCCAAGACTAGATAAACTTCCGGAATCAGTGCTATTTTTCAATGCATTGCTGACCCATCTTCACATCAGCGACGTGCAAGTCGAACAGTACGGCGGTAAAGACGCGCTTGGTAGTTATCTTAAAACACTGAAGGTGCGATCGGGTTATCGGGAAGTTGTGTCCCTGGGGATCGCGCGGGACGCAGATAATTCTGCTCATAGCGCATTTCAGAGTGTATGTGGAGCATTAAACCGTGCTGGACTAGCTGTGCCGAGTAAGTCTGGAGAAATTACTCTCAACAGTCCCCAAGTCAGCGTAATGATTCTTCCAGATAATGAGAACCCTGGCATGTTGGAAGACCTTTGTCTAGCAGCAGTTAGTGCAGATCCAGTTCTGCAATGTATAGATGAGTATTTCAAGTGTGTTAATAATATAGCGGAACGGCAACAACCGAAAAATATGGCAAAGGCACGGGTACATGCATGGTTGTCCTCACAGGTGGATCCGGAAAAACGTCTGGGAGAAGCAGCAAAGGCTGGTTATTTACCCTGGGATAGCCCTGGGTTCGATCGCTTCAAGCAATTTTTGCAAGCTCTGTGATCGAAGATGGGAACGCAGGCAAATTACCAGTATAGCCGATCGCACCTGGAGGCATCCGCCTCGAAAGGTGTGCGTTCCCAGGGGTCGCCAGGGAACGAGTAAAGTCAGGGCCGATCGCACTTATAATCAGATCGGTTAAGTTAAGGCCGACCCGGATCTCGGCCCATGATGCAACTTTTATGGTTTTTTCCGCCATCTAGCTTTTCTCCAAGTCATCCTCTAATAGCGCTATAAAATAAAGGCACTTTTTCAGCTTACCGCATGTGACCGCAACCTGTTGTAGGCACTCTACCACGATAAGAGGCGATCGCGCTCCTGTCAACATTGCTGGACAAGTAATGAAGGTCGTGGCAGTATGGTCGTAAGTTCTTTCAGGGTTGTCCCCCATGAAACCTCCCGTTTGGAAAATTACCCTGGTCTTGGCGATCGCCGTTTTAGCGATTTCCACCTCCGCTATTTTCGGCCGCTTGGCTTTTGAAGCTGCCAGCACCTGGGCCCTCGGGTTTAGCCTGGTGCTGGCAGCCTCCCGCTTAACCCTAGCAGCCCTAATTTTGCTGCCCACTTGGGGTAAAGTCCAACTAGGCCAGCAATCCCCCCGGGCGATACTCTATGCTATAGCCGCTGGCCTGTTTATGGCGATCCATTTTCCCGCCTGGATTACCTCCCTGGGTTATACTTCCATTGCCGCTTCCACGACTCTGGTGACTACTATTCCAATTTGGGTTTCTCTTCTTGCTTGGATTTGGTTTCGGGAAAAAATTACCTCGACGAGTGCCACTGGAATTGCGATCGCCATTGCTGGGGGTATCCTGATTGGCTTTGGGGATGCTGGCAGCGGCGACCCGGGAAGCAATCCCCTCCTAGGGAATTTTCTAGCTTTAATCGGGGCTTGGGCAGCTAGCTTTTACATGCTTCTCGGTCGGGAGGCCCAGCGTCAAGGCATCAGTCTGGGGGGCTATATCGCCGTTGCCTACAGCACTGCCGCTTTAGTTCTCTTACCAATGCCGTTCTTATTCGGCGGCAGCTATGCAGGTCATCCTCCCCCTGTTTACCTCTATATTCTATTAATGGCGATTTTGCCCCAGTTGGTCGGCCACACTGGATTAAACTGGGCGCTTCTCTGGATTTCCCCCACCTCCGTTGCCCTCTCCGCCCTCTTTGAACCCGTTGGCGCTAGTTTCCTCACCTACCTCCTCTTTGGCGAGATTCCTACTATACAGGTATTTGCTGGTGCTGTCCTCTTGCTTGCGGGGGTGGCAGTTGTGGCGATTGCGCTGCGCGCACGCTACGCGATCGGGCATGGAACCCGGATACAAGGCCACAAGAAAGAACTGTAGGGGCGATCGCATCAATGGGATACTGTGATTGTCTCGGTGAATGTGAATGGGTGAGATATTCTAGTTTAAGATCTACAAGACCTTTTCATTGGGGCGCGATCGCATGGCTGCTGTTTTACCTGCTCTCGTTCCTGTCGGCTTTATCATTATCATTGGTTTCATCGCTGCTCACACCTTGACCCTAGAGAAGCAAAGCCTTTCTCAACTAGCCATCTACATCCTCTCACCAGCTTTAATTGCTTCCAGCTTGTACCGGACCACCTTGTCTGCCGAAAGTACTGTCCTTTTGATTGCTGGATTTGCCATTACCTCTTGGCTAGTTTACCTGGCGACTCAGGGATTGGGCAAACTCTGCAAATTATCGCCACCCGTCCAAAAAAGCCTGATTGCTAGCACTCTGTTTCCCAATACAGGAAATTTCGGTCTTCCTTTCATTACCTTTGCTTTAGGAGAAGCCGGACTGGAAAGAGCCATTGTCTGTCTGATAGCAGCCGCTATAATATTATTTTCTGCAGATCCAGCCTCGATCGAGGGAGGTGGTTTTCTTGCTGGGGTGCGCTTAACACTCAAGCTGCCTCTAATTTGGGCAATGCTGGCCGGATTAATCCTGCGACTTTTCGCTATTGAACTCCCCTGGCAGCTTTCTACAGCTTGTTCAGGAAACAAGTAGAACATTTTTGTGCTAAACTAGAGCTATACTCAATGCAGACCCAATTC
>JACOMV010000425.1 GCA_014324065.1 Hormoscilla sp. SP12CHS1
TCCGTTGGCCAATTTGCCGCTTCTATATTTCCCAGTTTTGTACTGGCGGATGTTGAATCCCAAGAAGTCAAATCCGGGGCTGCTCAGTTACCCCACACGGGATTCATGAATGGGCGATCTGGCTCGGACCGGTACAAGCAACGTAAATGATGAACGATACATAATATCATAGCATAAATTATGGGGTATCCTGAGTTTTGGGTTATAAGTTTTCCCGATCACTACACAAAATCAAGGGTTTCAGCCTTTTTTCTGGGAGCGTTGTATATTTAGATAACTCAAGTTGCTACCTATAAAAATTTCTACGTCCGAAACAGCCATTTTTGGCAAGTGAATCCACCCAAATGCCATTTTGGAGTAAATTACAAGGCGATATGGGATGATTTTGGTTGATCTTGACCTTGATTTTCTATAGGTAGCAACTTAGGTTATTTAGATAATTTTTATCTATACTCAAGAGAGCAAAATTATGGATTATCACGTTATTTACGATGGCAATTGTAATCTCTGCGTCACCCTGGTGCAGCTTCTAGAAAAGTTGGATCGGGGTCAACTGTTTGATTACATCCCCATGCAGGATGAAGATACTCTTAAGCAGTTCAATATCACGCAGAATGATTGTCAAATAGGAATGATATTAATAGATGCGAAAACGCCCGCACGACGCTGGCAAAGTAGCGATGCAGCAGAAGAGATAGGATATATATTACCATTAGGAGAAGTTTTTGTCAAGGCATATCGCGCCCTGCCGGGGATGAAATGGACGGGCGATCGCCTCTACGCCCAAGTCCGGGACAACCGTTACGCCTTATTCGGCAAGCGGGAAAGCACCTATAAATCCCCTTACCCCGTGGGTTGCAATGCTGTAAGCAAATAACGAGACGATTTTTCTGTTGCCGCATTAAAATCGAAACAGGAAGTAAAATATTGTCAACCAATGGCTACACCCTGTCACATCATTGTCGAAGGCAATCCCGCGATCTTATACGCTAGCAGAAACGGCACCCCTGCCAAGGTTCTGCCCCGACTTAACAGATTTCTAGAGATATTTGCCGAAGAACGAGAAACCGCTGGTGAATACTGCGATACACCGGAGTGCTTGCTAGCTCAAGTTGTCGTCCGCTTTGGCTTTGAAATATGTGAGGACGATTTCTCCAACTTGCGCGTAGGCATCCAATACCATCGGGATGTAGAGTACCTATACTCGATCGCCTCAGATTACACTATCACCGTTTGGCAGCCAGAAGCCCAATATCGCCAAAATCCGAGTCAGGGACTACAGGCTTGCCGTCAGGTGGCCAGTGAAGTTATGGCCTAGAACGCCAAGGTTACCGGGTTAAGAGCGTCAGATCGTTGATATCTCGTTAAAGATGAAGCAGAAACCCGGTTTCTTCTGCTCGATCGATTAGGGTAGGTTGCTAATGTCTCTACAGCGATGGACAGCAAAAGTAAACAATTGAGGGCAACAGAACATGAGATCCAGAAATATTTCTTATGACAATTCTAAAACAATTCTCTCCATTGGCGGGGCGGTAGTGGGAGGACTCTTCATCTTGATATTGGCCACAGCCCTGAAGCCTTTTGCGATCGTTAATGCAGGCACAAGGGGTGTAGTGATGAAGTTCGGCAAAGTTCAGGATGTTATCTTGGATGAAGGTATCCACCCAATTATGCCAATAGTAACTACTATCAAAAGCCTCAGTGTGCGAGTGCAAAAGAACGACATTCCGGCAGCAGCGGCTTCCAAAGACCTGCAAGATGTCAAAATCAATGTAGCACTCAACTGGAGTATTGACCCCACGCGGGTGAATGAAGTTTTCCAGCAGATCGGAGATGAACAACAAATCGTACTGCGAATTATCAATCCGGCAGTAGCTGAAGTGGTGAAAGCCGCTACTGCTAAAAAGAATGCCGAGGAAATTATCACCAAGCGGACGGAATTGAAACAAGAAATTGACAATCAAATCAAAGAACGCCTCGCTCCTTATGGGTTGCTAGTCCAGGATATCTCCTTAGTTGATGTCACCTTTTCCCCGGAATTTGCTAAGGCGATTGAAGCCAAGCAAATTGCCGAACAAGAAGCGAAACGCGCTGAATTTATCGCTCAGAAAGCTACACAGGAAGCTCAGGCAGAAATCAATCGGGCTAAAGGCCAAGCTGAAGCCCAGAGATTGGTCAGGCAAACTATTACCCCAGAACTGCTGCAAAAGCAAGCTATTGAAAAGTGGGATGGCAGGTTTCCCACAGTGATGACTGGAAATGGAACTTTGCCCTTTATTAATGTTACTCCGCCAGCTCGCTCTAGCAAAAAGTAGAGTTGTGGTCAGTGGTAAACTACAACTGACCACAACTGACAACAGCCGTTAACGAATCTATTCCCGAGTCAAAAAATCCCTTTGTTAAATCAACATCTAGAGCTGAACTGAAGCCTAATACCTCTGCTACTTGACTGCGCACGTGACCCATTAACATCTCTCTTCTTTCGCTCTTGACCACCTCTTTCAACTGCTGTATAAACCCTATTTTCCCAGTCTCGGCAGTTGCCGTGGCTGTTTGTTTCCACTCTGCCAAAAACGGCCATTTTGCCACTCTGTCTTGCCACGCAGACCAATCAAGAGGTACCACCGCTACTTCCACACTGGCACTACCCATTAGCAGCTCTAGTGACTCTAGCACCTGAGCGGGTGCGATCGCCCCCATGCCCTGCTGCTGAAACCTGACATCTGCTCCTCGTTCTGCCGCTTCTCCTATTTGAGAAATCGGGCCCCAATGTATACTCAACCCCGGTAACCCCATACTCCGACGATAATGGGCCAAACCATCTAGAAACCCATTCGCTGCCGAATGATTTCCTTGACCGGCTGAACCCAAAAGCGATGCTGCCGAAGAAAACAGTACAAAAAAGTCCAATAGCTGGTTTTGGGTTAATTTATGCAAAAGCCAACCTCCTTCCACTTTCGGAGCCATCACCTTGGCAAAACTCTGCCAACTCTGGTAAAGTAGCACGCCATCCGATAAACCCCCATCATCGGTGTTGTTGTGCAACGCCTGTTATTTTAAGATAACTCAAGTTGCCACCTATAGAACCTCAAAACCAAAATTAGCCAAAATTGGCCAAAATTGCCTTGTGATTTACCCCACCCCAAAATGGCATTTTTGCGGATAAATTTACCAAAAATGGCTGTCTGGGACGTAAAAATTTTTATAGGTGGCAACTTGAGTTAAGATACTGTGGGTTAATTGACTGGGGGTCTGACCCATTATCAGCCTCAAGTGCCGATCGATCTTGACTTCCCCCCGTCACTCCGGAACCCCCTCACCCCCTGATAATGCCTGGAATTGGTAATTCGCCCACAGCATCTTTTTAAGGGTAAGTCAGACAGGACATCGCGGTTAGGCATTTCTACGATCGCGTCGAGCGGGTCTATTTGGATGCAGGTTCAGGGTTTATTTTAGCATGTTCGACCTAACTAAATTCCCCACCCAGCAAGCCATGAAGCCGTTTTTGGCCTGAGAAAATTCCCAAGGATTCTGAGGGCAAACCCCAGCTTCTCCGTTCTGCTTCTTGCAAAAAACGCCAGGCTACGGCAGGATGAATGTGGGTGAATTATTGCCCAGATGCCTGACGCAGGGCACAGGTTAAGGCCGGGATTAATTCGGCAGCTTTGTGGCAGTCAAAGCTGGTAAAATTATGGGGCAGATCGCTCGTTAGTCCTACCAATCCTAGCATTTGATGACTCTGAATGCCCTGCTCAACTGCTAACATGTCTAGGGGAATCAGCAATAAAGAGCGCACTCCCAGATATAGGAGCGATCGCTCGCAATCGGTTTGACAATCCTGGCTCAAATCTGGTATATTAGATACAGCTTGTTCAGGAAACAAGTAGAACATTTTGTGCTAAACTAGAGCTATACTCAATGCAGACCCAATTCAGCTATGGGACGTTACTCTCTGGACCTTAGACAAAAA
>JACOMV010000426.1 GCA_014324065.1 Hormoscilla sp. SP12CHS1
AAAACTTTAGTTGCCGACCTTGAAAAAATCATCAAGGAATTTGGGGTAAACTATGTAATTAATTTTGTCTGACTACTTAATCGATAGCTTCCCGGAGGGGAAACCCCATCGGCCATCCCTGCAAGCATGGCTTTACAGTGGCGGTTTGGCGACGGTTGCTAGTTACAACAAAGATGTTCATCTACTGACAGAACATGTCCACTGGATTCGTCAGTTGCCACTTTACCTGGATCTGGGGGATGTGTGGTGAGCACATGCTGGAGTCGATCCGGGATTTCCTCCCGAAGAGCAAACGGCCCATGAGTTATGTTGTCTTCGCCAGCCATTCCACAATATGCAGCAGCCTTACTTCCCCGATCGACTGATTATCACGGGCCACACTATCACCTTTACCCTGCCAGGAGTAGCCCCGGGAAAAATAGCCTCCGGATGTGGCTGGCTGGATATCAACACAGGTGCCTATCATCGCAAGAGTGGCTGGTTGACTGGTCTATATCTGACTAACTCTCTGGTCTATCAGGTGCATGTGTTCGCGGGCGAACTGCGGGTTCTGCAACTTCGAGAAGCAGTAACTAGAGTTATACCTTCAGTAATGGGCGATCGGGAGTTTGTTCTTGCGCTTTAGGGCCAACTTCAGGCGATTGCGCTGCGCGCACGCTACGCGATCGGACTGTAGGTTAGGTCGATCGCTAGCGAACCCAACCCGATGTGGTAGCGTAGCGTGTTGGGTTTCGTGCGGAAACCCAACCTACAGGATCTCATTTTTTATGATCAGCATTTAACTGGACTTGATATTATCTCAAAACTGGTTTAATGTTAGCTTTGTAGTCAGCCTCGTTTAAGCCATCCCCTCGATCGGCAAAAGCTGGGTTAAGGTTGTCTGACAAGGCTTGAATGCGATCGGGCGTTCCGGGGTGAGTACTCAAGACAGTAGGAACCGATGGGCCATTCAGGAGTTTTTTCATAAAGTCAATCATGGCGCTTTGGGCATAGCCAGCAGACCCTAACATCTGGAGTCCCACCCGATCTGCTTCATATTCAGCTTGGCGGCTTTTGGGACGGTGCAATGCTAGATCGACACCAATTTGGACTGCTGTGTTGTTATCCAGTCCCGCTGCTGACGCTACACCGAGGGCGATCGCCATCTGACGCATTTGTTTAATAGCATGACGTTCCGTGATGTGACCAATTTCATGGGCCAACACACTCGCCAACTGGGCTTCATTATCCGCTGCTTTCAATAATCCCGTATGCACGTAGACAAAGCCACCCATCGTCGCAAAAGCATTGATGTTATCATCGTCCACTACCTGAAAAGTGTATTTATACTCTTTGGTCGGAGGGCGCGAACTCTCCCGTGCTAACTGCTGACCAATCTGATTCACATAGGCATTCACCCGGCGATCGCGATAAAGTTTTACCTCTTCTTTCACTAGCTGCTGATTAATTTGCTCGCCCAGGGCCACTTCTTGCTTGTCCGACATATTGGACAGTTGAATGGCTTGAATGGCCGGGCGCAGCAGGTCAAACCAAGAAAACGCTGGTGCGCTTTGGGTAGAACCCAGGCATAAACCCAAAGCTACCAGCAGGGAAAGCAAGGGATAGAACAACCGGCGCTTGAGAGGTCCCTTGGTTATAGCAAAGAGATTAAACATGGTAAATATGCTCTCGATTTGATGAAGATAAACAGGTACACGCATTTCCCACCAGCGGTGTTGCTGCCCCAAAGCCTCCCATCGCTGAGATCGCCCGCACGAGCAAAACTCATGGTATTCTAACCATTGTCAATGATCTGGAGGCTCTGCCTCCAATGCCTCGTCGATGTCTCCTGTGTGCCGAGTCCCCTGGGACAAGAGCTCTGGCAGAGACATCGAAGCCAGTCTCAGACTGGCAACGAGAATCTAGAAGTGCTTCAAGGTTTTCACCTACAAACGAACAATATGGCTATTTTAGATGACAAAGGTCGCTTATTCGGCAAAGTCAGCATCCTGGATATCGGTGCTGCCCTCGTGATTCTACTGGTTATCTTCGGCATCTTTTTCTATCCTAGCACTTCCGGCTCTGTTGCGCAAATTGGAGTGCAGACAAAACCTGTAGAGGTGGATGTCCTGATCCGGGGTTTGAGTGTGCGCGACCCCCAGAGTTTAGTCTCTGAATTTCAGTCAAGCAAGAAAACCTATATTATTATCCGCAATCAGCCCTACGGTCAAGTTGATGTAAAATCAGTACAAGTCCTCGATCGAGAGGCGATCGTTCCCCAACCAGATGGTTCGGTCAAGGCTTACCCCGACCCTCGATTTTCTCAAGCTTTGGCGATCGATCTGCTGTTGACTTTAGCTGGCAATGCTCATATCTCTGACAATGGTGTCCTTCTGGGTAACAGTAAACTTAAAATTGGCACCTCAGTTGAACTGGAAGGCTTAGCCTACAATTTTAATGGTAGTGTGATTGATGTAAAAATTAAAGGTTAATGGCTAATTGCTAATTATGAATGGCGAATTGCTAATGGCGAATTGCTAATGGTTAGGTCGATAGCCTACTCCTCTGTGAATAAACCGGGTTAATGTTGTCATCATATCTAATTTTTGCCTGAGACTATAAAAGAAACCCGGTTTCTGCTTCAATTCTCAATCGGTATAGCAATGGTAATTATATTCTATTTAAAGATTAGAGGCTTTCAGTATAAGTACCTGGACCGACTTATTTACACATTCTTTTCTTGCGGGATATGGCTCTATCGCATCAATTATATGTAATTGATTGTCATACTACTTATACCTTTGGTTATTATACGCGCATTTCAACTACATATTTGCCTATCGGGTAAAATCGTGGCAACCCTTAATTTGGCGTGGATAGAAGATTTACTTATCACCAAAACCCAGGAGACCCATTGGCTATGCTAGAATGATAGGAATTGGCACCCTTGAGTAAATCATGGAACCTACTCTGAATCGGACTGAGCAATTGAAAGCAATTGGACTCAATTTGTCAACCTGGCAGAAGCTTTACTACAAGCATCAGCAAGATTATATCAGACGCCGACTCCTGGCAATTACAGCTTGTTCGCTATTTAATTAGTACAATAACAGCATTTAGTAAACCAGTTCTTAAACGTATTTGTTCCCATC
>JACOMV010000427.1 GCA_014324065.1 Hormoscilla sp. SP12CHS1
GAAGAACAACGCGCGATCGCCCAAACCCTATCGGACGTGGATGGCCTGATAGCAGCACTGGATAAGCTGATCGCCAAAAAGCGCAACATCAAAACCGCCACCATGCAGGAACTCCTCGCCGGCAAAAAACGCCTGCCGGGGTTTGGTGAGGGGAAAGGTTATAAAAACACTGAGGTTGGGGTGATTCCTGAAGATTGGGAGGTTAAACATCTGAAAAATGCCCTAAAAACGACTCCTCAATATGGAATTAATGCCCCTGCTGTCCCATATCGTGATAACTTGCCGGTTTATATCAGAATTACCGACATATCGGAATCTGGTTACTTTACACCAGAAAAATTGGTTAGTGTTAACCAAGAAAATTCAGACCAATATTATCTCGAAGAAGGAGATTTGGTTTTTGCCAGAACTGGTAGTGTTGGGAAATCATATCTTTATAATCCCGATGACGGCGAACTCGTTTTTGCAGTATTTCTAATTCGCATAAGACCTGACGAAAACATACTATTACCCCATTATTTAGCTCAGTATGTAAAAACAAAAATCTACTGGAATTGGGTTAAGTTAATGTCTATGCGTACTGTTCAACCTGGGATTAATGGGAATGAGTATGGTCAACTGCTAGTTGCGTTGCCAGCAATAGAAGAACAACGCGCGATCGCATCTATCCTGTCGGACATGGATGCGGAAATAGCGGCCTTAGAAAAGCACCGCGCCAAAACCCAAGCCATGAAGCAAGGCATGATGCAGGAACTCTTAACCGGAAAAACCAGACTCATCGTTCCCAACAATCCTTAACACCGCAAATCGCCATCTAAAAACAACCAGGAGAAAATACCATGACGTCGGACAAAGCGAATTCGCTACTCACAAACGAGTTATCGAACTCTTGACAACTGACAACTGACAACTATGGATCCTACAGTTTTAATCACAGGTGCGTCTCAAGGCACTGGCAAAGCCACAGCACTTCTGTGGGCACGAAAAGGTTACAATGTCGTGTTAGCGGCTCGGAATGGCGATCGCTTAGGGACAGTGGCCCGAGAAATCAGAGATATAGGCGTTTCCGCCTTAGCTATTCCTACTGATGTGGGCGACGCCGAACAGGTAAAGGCGCTAATTAACAAAGCGCTGGCTTTCTACGATCGCATAGACGTACTCGTTAATAATGCTGGCATCTGTCTGACGGGGACAATGGCTCAAACTTCCTTAGAGGACTGGCAACAAATAATGAATACCAACTTGTGGGGTTACGTCCACACGATTAAGGAATTGCTACCCCACTTCCTAGAAAATCAAGCTGGGAGTATTGTCAACTTGGGTTCCGTTGGCGGGAAAATGCCTCTGGCCAACATGACAGCGTACTGTGCCAGTAAGTATGCCGTGACGGGATTAACCGAAACCCTGAAGCTGGAATTGGCACCCCAAGGGATTCATGTTTGTGCGGTGCATCCGGGAGTAATCAACAGCGATTTCATGGAACGGGCCTTGTTTCGGGGTTCTGACGAAACCGAGTCGGAAAGTCGTCGCCAACAGATGCAGGCGGTGCTGCAACAATCCTGGGTTTCTCAACCAGAAGACATTGCCCAAGCAATTTGGGATGCGGTTCAGTTCAAGCAGTCGGAGAAAGTAGTTGGTTCCATATCTCTTGCCACTGAAGCTTATCGGTTGTTTCCTGGTTTAACTCAGTGGCTGATGGAGCAAGCTTTAATTGCTAATAGGTAATGGGCCAGTAGCCCAGAAACCTGGTTTTTCGCTGTAAACCCCTCGTGACCCAATACCTCTCGGTTAAGGATATAGATTGTCATTGCGAGGGGGGGGACAACCGCGATCAACAAGCAGGGAAATTGAGTTAACCCCCCCGCTAGCGCAGCGGCCCGACGCCAGGAGGGCTAGCAATCTCCCAGACGACGCCTGAGATTGCTTCGGGGGGATCTTGCGCGGGGATCTCCACAATGTCGGATGGTGCGCCCCCTCGCAATGACAAATAAGATGTTAACCGAGAAGTATTGCCTCGTGACCAGGGTCTCCCTGGTCACGTCCGATTGAGGCTCTGCCTCCTGGCCTGGACTAACCAAGGAACTCACGGTCGGTGAGGGCCACTCACTTGAGGCAGCCGCCTCCCATGACTGCTCGTTCCCAGGGAGACCCTGGGAACGAGGAATGATCTAATTTTATGTTAGGGCATTTAATCTGATATGATATCAGTCGGTTTTAACCGACTCCTACCGAGTTACCTGGCTCCCGCCTGGTAACTCGAGGGGGTTTGCAACAAAGTTGCTTGACTCATGAAGAAGCCGAAAGGTTGATGCACTTGGTAGAGTTCAACTTGTTCTAGCTGGAGGCGTTTTAAGCTAGCTGTCAGGGCCTCGGAAATAGATTTAGCGCTGAATCGCCAAGGCAGGGGAAAATATTTAGTGGCAATTTGGGGGCGACGCCCGGTCTCTTTCATAAACCGACCGATGAGGGATTCTGACTCTCCGAAGCCGTAAACTTCAGCGGTGTCAAAGAAGCTGATGCCGCTATCTAGGGTAGCATCAAAGGCTTGTCGCACTTGAGTAGCATCGTAATCACCGCCGTAGCCCCAAAATAGCTTGTCGCCCCAGGACCAAGCGCCAATTCCCAGTTGGGTGACGGCTGGACCATTCGGGCCTAAGTTAATAGTCTGCATTGTTTTGGACCTCTACTGTTTAACCTAAGTTGCTACCTACAGAACCCCAACACGCTTCGCTAAAATTAGCCAAAATTAGCCAAAAGAGCCTTGTGATTTACTCCAAAATGGCATAATGTTGGATATCTTTGCCAAAAATGGCACATGAAACTCAGTCGGTAAGGAATATGCTGACTTGGGCTATGGGGCGGTTTGCTTCATAAAGCACGCTCCGGGAACCCTCCGCTGCGAGAGATTGGGTCGGCGCTCTCAATACAATGTTGAGAGCGCCTGCTCGCTGTCGCCTTCGATGTTAGAGATGGCGTTATCACCATTTCTGATGCCGATGTTGTATTTGCACAGGGCTTTTATTAGCTTTGTGAGGGTTAAAGACAGCACACTAAACAAAATCACGAGCATCAATTTGATTTGCAGAGATTTCCGGCAAAATTGCCAACTGTTCCCCAGAAGCCGCGAC
>JACOMV010000428.1 GCA_014324065.1 Hormoscilla sp. SP12CHS1
AGATTTCGTTTCTATCTTGGCGAATCTTTGTCGATTTAGCAATGAGTACAATTACTCATTACATAAGTGAGATGCTCCCATATCCTTCTGGATTGGATCGACTTGCGCAAAATGTTGAAGTTGATGTCCTGCGCGAGGGGGGATACCAAAGCCGTAACTGTGGTATGCTTTTCCATCAGACACCCCGTTAGCGCAGCGGCCCGACGCCAGGAGGGCTAGCAATCTCCGGCCCACATGCGGTTCGACTTAGCTCACCACTTGTAGAGATTGCTTCGAGGGGGTTACTTCCTCTTGCACAAGCATCTTTCAATAGAACCCCCCTCACTCCGGACATAAGGGAGGTTACTGTGAAGCTTCCAAAGGGTGTGGTCATGCATTAGCGGTGCCCACGGGCAAGCGATCCGCCCGCCCCACCTATCCTCGATGCGCGACAAGGGGTACGGCGAATAGCGCGACCGCCCGACTGTGGCATCGAAGGGCATAATATCCGCCCGCCCTACGTTCATGAACAATATAATGAAACAACCAAAGGTAATTTTTTTAGATGCCGTTGGCACCCTGTTTGGCATCCGGGGAACTGTAGGTGAATTGTATGCAATGCTAGCGCGTCAGTCAGGTGTCGAGGTAGCAGCTGAGGCCCTAGATGCAGCATTCATCCAGAGTTTTAGATCCTCTCCAGCAGCTGCATTTCCCGGAGTCAACCCCATTGATATCCCTACTCATGAATATAACTGGTGGAAAGTCATCGCCATGCAAACCTTTCAACAAGTAGGGGTTTTCCAACAGTTCTCCGACTTTGACAGTTTGTTTAACTCACTATACGCTTACTTTGCGACAACTGAGCCCTGGTTTGTCTATCCCGATGTCTTTTCCGCCTTATCCTCTTGGCAGCAGTCCGGGATCGTGTTAGGAGTTTTATCTAACTTTGATTCTCGGATCTACTCCGTCTTACAAGCATTCGGACTGGCAGAATTTTTCAGATCCGTGACAATATCTACAGAAGTAGGTGCTGCTAAACCCGATCGCCAGATTTTTGCAGCCGCCTTAGCAAAACATAATTGTTTTCCGAGTGACGCATGGCACATTGGCGATAGCTTTAAGGAAGATTATCAAGCCGCCCAAAACGCTGGTTTACAAGCCATCTGGCTAAAAAGAAATCATCAAGCAGGTACGGAAGATAAATGCTATTAATAGTTGTTAGTTTAAGCCACGGAAGATAACTATGCCACTCAAGCAGTCCCAAGTTCTGTCTCTGCTTCAGGCAAGGCGATCGGACTTTAAGAGATTTGACCAAAGTGTTGCCATAGTAAAGCGGTATAGGGAAGCATGGGCAGCAGCAGCATCTGATTTTTCTGAACTGGTCCGATCGCATTCGTCCGATTTTTCCGGAACGGTGGGGCCCCTGGCAGCAGTACCATTGGAGAAAGTTGCCAGTCAGGCAATCCCCTTTGAGATCGAATTGACGAACCAGGAGGAAAGATTAGCATGGGCGCGGCCACGGCTGACAGGAGTAACCACCTTTGCCGTGGATGGTTCCCAAATTTATCCTAGTAAAGATTTCTCAATCCCGATCGCCCTCATCCAAGTAGGATGGTATGAAAATCAGCACTTGCCCGCCAGCGCTTATCAGAAAGAGGTGGCGGTCGATATTTTGACTCCAGCCCAGCTGCGGACATCGGGTTCGAGTAGCCAGGCTCTAGAGCGGGTTGTTAACCGGCGTCGGTTTGAGTTGGAAATCAGGCGGCTGATTAAGTATATGCAGGAGCATCGTCAGGATGGCTCACGGACTCTAGTCTTCTACGACGGATCTTTAATTGCTAGTTTTGCTGAAACCCAAGATCCAGAGAGCCGGGAATTTTACGTGCAAAATCTGCGACAGCTGTTACATACTAGCGAACGATGTCGGGTGCCTTTAGTCGGTTATATCGATACCACAACTGCTCGCGACCTGACAGAGACATTGCGAGAGTTGTTTGCCTTGCCAGAAATGCCTGGACTCCACGATGCCCAACTGCTGAACCCAGAAATGCCGTGGGGCTCGCGGACTGGACTCTGGAGGTGCCAACGCCCTGGTATTCTCAAGGAATACGGATCTTGGGCTGATAAAATTGCCTTCTGTTATCTGAAAACCAACGACGGTTATCCGGCTCGCCTGGAAATGCCAGTATGGATATATGAAGATATAAAAGACTCTTTACTAGAGCGGGCGATCGACTGGGTAATGGGTGAAGTAATTATCGGTCGCGGTTACCCCTACGCCATTGAAACAGCAGATCAAACCGCCGTACTGCAAGCAAAGGATCGGCAACTCTTTTACCAACTGCTGCAAGACTGGGCCGACAAAGAAAAGTTGAATCTCCGTCTTTCCCGCAAAATGGTCAGCAAAGTGCGCCGTCGTTCGTAGGGCGGGCGGATCGCCTGCCCGTCAATTGTAATTCGCAATTGGCAAAAATTACCAACTATCATTCCGAAAATATGCAACGCCGATATGAGTTTTTAATTCCAGGTTTGGTTGTTGTTGCCTGTATTGGCCCAAGTTGGGCCAGTTCTGCTTCTATATCCTCTCAGGAAGTTCGGGTCACAAACTACGCCCAGTCTTTACCAAACCGATCGGCAGAACCAGAAAAGCCGTAGTGTGCGCGCAGCGCAATCGCGAATGCGCTGCGCGCACGCTACGCGCTCGAGAAAATAGAAGTGAAGGGCAGTACCATTTTCGGACCAGATATCCTTGACCCGATCGTCCGACCTTTGTCAGGTCGTTCCGTGACCCTGAAAGAACTAACCCAGACAGCCGATCGGATTACCCAATTGTACTTCAGCGGCGGCTTCATCAACTCTCGGGCAATTATACCAGACCAAGAGATTATCGCAGGCATCGTCCAGATTCAGGTGATCGAAGGGTCTCTGGAGTCCAGAGAAGTCGAAGGAACGCACCAAGTCAATCCAGAATACATCCGATCGCGGGTGCGTTTGAGAGTCAAGACCCCTCTGAATAGCGCCGATCTAGAAGAACAGTTAAGATTGCTCAATACTAATGGTCTGTCAAGATGTAATTGACGGATATAACCGCTTCAATTTAATCCGAGCCTCCTCGGTGGTAAATTGCCAATCTAC
>JACOMV010000429.1 GCA_014324065.1 Hormoscilla sp. SP12CHS1
TGATGGGAACAAATACGTTTAAGAACTGGTTTACTAAATGCTGTTATTGTACTAATTAAATAGCGAACAAGCTGTAACAACTAACAACAGACTACAACTCAGCATTAGCTTGGTTAGGTTGTCTCTCGGGACTAGGAATAGGTGGATCCTGAGGGGAATCGGCGATTGCGCTGCGCGTACGCTGCGCGATCGGGGTTTCACTGGGAAAATCGCTTTCGGTCGAAGGGGTTGCATCCTGGTCACCAGTCCATTTGTCGAGAATATCTTCGATCAATACTTCTCTGAGCCAGGTTTGAGCAACAACAGCCAGGGGCAATGCTAAGATCAACCCTAGGGGACCGAAAAGGGCGGTAAATGTGATTTGAGCTAACAGGGTTACAGCAGGGAGTAGGGAAACCTTTTTCTGCATGACAGTGGGACTCAGCCAGTAGCTCTCAATATTCTGAATCACCAGATACAGAATCAATACAGCACCTGCCTTTCCCAGAGGATTCTTGTCCAAAAGGGCGACTGTCAGCGGGGAGATCACGCTTAAGATGGGTCCAAAATTAGGAATAAAGTTGAATAACCCAGCTAACAGAGCATGAGCTAGCACTAACTTTACTCCTAAGAACCACAAACCGATGCCACAGGTAGTAGCAACAAAGAGCGAATTGATGACAATGCCTCCAAACCAGTTTCCCAGGGCCTCTTCACATTCAGAGAGAATGTCATCTACCCGGCGGCGATAGAAGGAAGGAAACAGCCGCACAAATACCTTTCTGTATGCCTGGGGATTGATCGACATCATGATTGTCAGCACAATCACAAGCAACAGTTGACCTACCGCAATCAGGGAATTGGAGAAAAAGGCATAAAAGTTCCCCAGCAGCTGAGTGACAAAGGGCTGTAGTTCTTGGATTAAATTGGAAAGGTCTGGCGGTTCTGGCATCCACTCCGGGCGGTTACGACTCAATTCATCCAGCAGGATGCCAATGCGTTTCAACCCGTTAGGTAATAGGTCGATCAAGCTTTGAATTTGCTCGATAAAGGGTGGCACAACTAGCAAAAAAAACAGCAGGAAAAACAGTAGGGTACAGCTCACGATCGAGATAACTGCCATGTTCCGGCTCAAAGGAGTATATCTCTGTAACCGCTGCACGCCACGATTTAATGCTGTTGCTAATACTACGGCTGTAAATACCAGCAAAATAATATGTCTAATTTCCCAGAGAATATATAGGGATAAAACTAGACTGAAAAAGCCCAGCCATTGACCGATATTCACAAATATACACGCCTCCTCAACTTTCACTTCCTCCCAGGTGGGTTAATATCCGATTATATCACAATAACAATGTGGGTAATCGGAAGCTGTCGGGTGGGCACCGCTTCTGGACCGACTAAACTAAAACTTAGAGGACCGCTACTATTCGCCAGCCTAAAGAAATCTGGTTAAATCGAATTCCTGTTCTGACTGCTGTGGTTTATCCCGTTCAGCTTGCATAATCAATAAAAGTTGTTCGGTATAGTCTACTACTCCCCGCAATTGTTCTCGCAATACTTCTAGTCCGCCATTGGCATATTCTTCAAATATTTGGATGCGTTGTGACTCATATTTTGGGTCGCCCGAGGAGAGGATTTTGGGGTCTTGGGTTTCCACGATCGCCATGATTTTGATCATCACATCATATCCTCTGGAGGCAAATATTTCCAGTCCGATCGGGCCCGGTTCTTTTTTGGCAGCTACACCCAGGGGCGATCGCTTTTTCCGCTTGGCTCCCAAGGCGGCGGCAAAGGCCATCACATCAGCATAGGTCTGGAATGGTCCGGTGGTCTCGCTCTCGTCTAGTAAGGCTTTCACTAAATTAGCCTTGTCTTTAGCAATCTTGATTTTGTTAGTGGTCATTATTTTAGGTTATGGTTTATGCTAATATCAGCATAAAGATACCGTTCGCCGCCATTGAATCTAAAAAACTAGGATTTGTGCTGAAAAACACGATCAGAACTATGCCAGTCACAGAAAATCACCTCTCGGAAGAGATGTTGCCGATCGAGGATGCGCCGGAAAGTTTCAGCAAGCTTTACGTGTTTGGGGACAGTCTCTCGGATCCGGGCAACCAGCTGAGGGTCACGACATTCGTGCAGCCGTTAGAGCCGACTTTAGGGATCGACTTCCCGATCGACCCCCCGACTCCGCCCTACTTTCAGGGACGTTATTCTAATGGTCCCATCTGGGTGGAATATCTAGCTGAAGGTTTGGGCATAACGGTTACTCCCTCCTCGGAATTGTCGGTATTATACCCCAGAAGACCTATGCCTTCTCCGATCACGGTAACGCGCAATGGTCCGATCGTCAGCCCCTTCTTTAACGGTACCCTTAATGATAACAGCGTCAATTTTTCCTTTGGTGGCTCCCAAACGGGAACAGCTGGATCTGGAGAATTTGGTGCTTTCATACCGGGAGTGCTGAAGCAGGTTAATTGGTTCCGGAGGGACTTGGCCCTTGAGGGCGTTAGGGCGGACTCGGAAGCACTCTATATAATGTGGGCGGGTCCCAATGATTACCAGAGTGTTCCCACTCCGGTTCCGCTTTTCTCTGCGGGAGAGTCTGTCGGCAATATAGAAAGGGCCCTGTCGGCACTCTACAACCTCGGTGCGAGAAATTTCCTAGTGAATCCTGGCAGAAATAACTACTCAGTCCAGGAAAAAAGCATCTATTTTTTGATAACTGATAATATTAAAAGTACATTTCGACTAGTTTTTCTTCAAAGTCTTGAAAACTTATCCGAAAACCGTATTTTCCTTTACTTTTTCTACACTGGCCATACTACTTTCAACAAAGAATCTATTTGATTATGAGATAATTGTGCATATTTTCATATTTTAGCTCCCGAGCAAGTAAATGGTCAATCTGCTTCTTGATCGAAAAGTGTTTTGATTGACACTATTATGGAAAAATTATTTTCAAAATGGTCTGAGCGAACTAAGAGGCTGTAGTCTTTGATGCTTTTTTCCATGTATTTACCCTGCTAAGTAGTTAGACAAAAATAATTGCACATAGCCATGGGCGACATGCTCCGGATATGGAGACTAGCGCGAGAGAGTGT
>JACOMV010000430.1 GCA_014324065.1 Hormoscilla sp. SP12CHS1
TATTACCTTGCATGGACTCGCTTGCGCAGCGGCTTTTCAAAAAAATGAGTCTCTGGTGGCTTGGGTCAAAGGTCAACCGCTCAGGCATCGTCGAAACCCGGGGGACATCATAATCGCACTACGCAGAGCACATCGGAGAGTAATCAGGTAGGGGAGTCATGTCAATATTCTCAAAAATGTGGTAGATTTTGGGTTATCCTTCCATTTGTCTATTGACTTTGTCACAGACTCAGTTCATAATCAAAAGTTGAACTCGTGGTTTTTGTTTATTTTGAGTAGAGGAGAACAAAATTGAAAAAGCTACTTGCAATTATTCTGGCCGTAGCACTGTTTACCTTTTCCCTGAGCAGCCCCGCCCTCGCCGCCAGCTGTGAGGTAAACGCTTCCTATCCAGCCGGTATTGCTGCTGAGGGTGCCAAAACATTTAAGTCCCAATGTATTGCCTGCCATGCTGGTGGTAAAAACAACGTTAATAAGGAAAAAACCCTAGAGAAAGATGCGTTGCAGAAGTACGAAATGTATGATGCCATGAAAATTATCACCCAGGTGAAATGTGGCAAAGGTGCCATGCCAGCCTTGGGCAAGAGGTGGAAGCCGCAGAAGCTCGCAAATATCGCTGCCTATGTGCTAGAGCAAGCCGATGAAGGCTGGTATTAATAGCTATGGCGATCGTCGCTAATGGTCAAGCGAAAGGCTTCGGCTGACTGCTGACGGCTTCATCAGTATTGACAGGAGGGTTGGCAGTTGACCGGCGAAGACATGAACGGTTAACTGTCAACCCTCCACTGTTGGCGTTGTACAGATGTGGATGATGGTGGCGACGAGGCTAATTCAAAATTCAGAATTGCTAATCTCATATATTTAGCCAGATATAGATATTTATCACCTGAAACGCATGGTACTAGGGCGACTGGGTTGTGCTGCGGAGCGCATGGCTGCGCCCCCAGCGCAGCGCTATCGGCATGGTACTGTTGGGCATGGTACTGTTGGGCATGGTACGTTACGATCTCCGATACGATCATCTATTGACATGAGGCGATATAATATCTTATCACCCATGTCAAGTGATAGTGTCGCCAGTCGAGAGGAGAACAATATTGAAAAAGCTACTTGCAGTTATACTGTTGGGTGTAGTACTGTTTACCCTGGCCCTAGGCTCTCAGGCGATCGCCGCTGTCGAATGTCCGCCAGACTTAGCCAACTTCCCCAAGGGCGATGCCGCTGCCGGTGCCCAAGTATTCGGCGGCAAATGTGTTGCCTGTCATAGAAATGGTGGCAATATCGTTAAACGGAATAAGACTCTCAAGCCAGATGCCTTGGAAAAGTATAACATGTATTCTGCCAAGGCAATTATCACGCAGGTGACCTGTGGCAAAGGTGTTATGCCACAGTTTGGCAAGCAGTTTACTGAAGAGCAGATCGCAAATGTAGCTGCCTATGTGCTACAGCAGGCTGATAAGTGGTAATCGCTAATCTAAGCCAAGGCTCGTGATTAAATAAAGGTAATATCATAATATTACTCCGATCTCAAGCAACATTAGTAGGTTGGGTAACGCGGGACAACCCAACCTACTAATGTTGTAGCAAGGTACATTAAATTAAGGCTTGCAAGCGCTCCATCAGCTGTTTGGCTCGGAGGACGCCCTCGATTTTATCAACTAGCTGGCCGTTTTGGAAAAGGACCAGGGTTGGCAACGCCTCAATTTTATACTGAGAAGCTAACTGGTTATATTTATCGGTGTCGATTGTTACTATCTGCAGGCGATCTCCCAACTGACAACGAATGAGAAATAATAAAGTCTATAACTTGATTATAGTGCAAAATTACTAGAACCTAGATCGATTATAAGGTTAGAGAGGAATTTTTCATGGCCGGAACGCACTTGCAGGACAAAGTTGCTATTGTTACGGGGGCTTCCCGGGGAATTGGTCGCGCCGTCGCCTTGGCCTTGGCCGCTGAGGGGGCCTCTGTGGCGGTCAATTATGCTAGTTCTATTGCCGCAGCAGAGGAGGTTGTGGCGACAATAGAGGAAATGGGCGCTAAAGCAGTTGCTCTTTCAGCGGATGTCTCCCAAGCTGACCAGGTAGACGCCCTGCTGAAGGCGGTGATGGCAAAATGGGGGCGTGTAGATGTCTTAGTCAACAATGCTGGCATTACCCGCGACAACCTGCTACTGCGGATGAAACCGGAAGACTGGCAAGGGGTGATTGACCTTAACCTGACTGGCGTGTTTCTCTGCACCCGTGGGGTGAGTAAAATCATGCTCAAACAAAAGGGGGGGCGGATTATTAATATTGCCTCGGTCTCTGGTCTCATGGGTAACCCCGGTCAAGCTAATTATACTGCTGCTAAAGCTGGGGCGATCGGGTTTACCAAAGCTGTTGCCAAGGAACTGGCCAGTCGTGGGATTACAGTTAATGCTGTGGCACCGGGATTTATTGCCACAGACATGACTAAGGACATCTCTTCTGATGAGATTTTGCCATACATTCCTCTGGGTCGCTTCGGTCAAGCTTCCGAAGTTGCTGGCATGGTGCGCTTCCTGGCAGCTGACCCTGCTGCTGCCTATATTACAGGTCAAGTCTTTAATGTCGATGGCGGCATGGTGATGGCTTAGGTTCCTTCCCATCCCATTCCCCTCGTTCCCAGTCTCAGACTGGGAACGAGGGGTCCGGCTACGAGAACCAAGCAATGTCATTGCGAGCGTGCTTCGGGCTATCAACTACTTGTGACCGCACCCGGATGATACCATCCGTCTCCGCACTAACCGAGTTAAGGTGACTGCGGACCCGCCGCAAAAAGTTGTGGTTGATAGTGAAGTTATCATTACGACGCCGATTGAAGTTGAATGTATACCCGGTGGGCTAACTGTTGTGGCACCGCTAAGGATTGACAGTAGTACAAGCAACCTGGATAGCATCTGAATTGGTAACTTCGCCCCAGGGTCCCGATCGCCTGTGGAAAATTATGCTAGTGGCCTTGTATGCTCAATTTACCCAAACCACTAACGGGACTTAGACAAAATTTAAGCCCAAATCAAGCCGAAACTCGCTTTGTGAGCGGCAAATACATCAACATTGTTAC
>JACOMV010000431.1 GCA_014324065.1 Hormoscilla sp. SP12CHS1
CCGGCGATTTCCCTATGGTATCTTCTACAGATATTCAGAGGAGATAGTGATGGTCTATGCAATTTTCCATTCCTCTGGCGATCCTCAAAAATGGCGTAACCGGTTGCTATAGAACCTCTTACTACTGGTCTTGCCAAATATCACTGGCGGAATATCCATCTGTCCTTATCCACAAAAGCTGTAGGGTAGGGATCGTAGTGCTGGGCGCACAATGATAGGGAGATCGCCTGTGGGCCGCGCTAGGCGATCGGGGAAGTGGTGGATGTGGTACGATCGAAGAACAGTGACCCCCCAAACCCCCTCCCCCGAATCCCCTATACAACTACTTTTGACCACACCCCAGTGACTGGGATAGTAGCAAGCCTTTTAAAAGCTAAGCGTTTACTACGAACCATGAATAATCAATCATCTTGATTGTCTTGTTGTTCGCCAAACAGATGTTCCATCAGGCGAAGGCTTTCTGTTTGCAATCCTTTAACCTGAAGTTGGATTTCCTTGATCTCGGCGTTCATCTCCAGCATTTCCGATCGCATTTCCACAATGTGATTTTGCTGTTGGGCAACAATTCGCACTAATTGCAAATGTTCTTGCTGCGTTTCCATACGTTCTTGCTGCATTGCTATTTGACCTTTCTGGAGGTCGGCGACAACACGCATTAAATTTTCCAGTGCTGCCTCGATGCGATCGAGTCTGTCATTGCTACTCTGGTTATCACTCATAGCTCTGAATGCGTGTTCTTAACAACTTAGTTTATGATAACAGGACTCAAACAGTCGCTGTTACCTGTTTAAGTCCTTGTTAGCGTCCCCTTGACACGGGGAAGCGGCGGACCGAGATCGACAATTAGGGCTGGCGAGCGCCTCTCAGTCATCTTGATTGTCTTGTTGTTCGCCAAACAGTGTTCCATCAGGCGAAGGCTTTCTGTTTGCAATCCTTTAATCTCAAGCTTGATCTCTTTTATTTCTGCGTTAATTTCCACAATGTGATTTTGCTGTTGGGCAACAATTCGCACTAATTGCAGATGTTCTTGCTGCATTTCCATACGTTCTTGCTGCATTGCTATTTGACCTTGCTGGATCTCGGCAACAACACTCATCAAATTTTCTAGTGCTGCCTCGATGCGATCGAGTCTGTCATTGCTACTCTGGTTATTACTCATGGTCGGAGGGTACGATCTTAACAACTTATTTCATTATAGCACAACATTTAATGTTCCCTAGTTGAAAAGCGGGTGCAGCAAGGGGGCAGTATTGGTTGGGTTTCGTACCGCCAACCTACAAATTTAACATTTTTGCAAATCACCGCACCCCTACGAACTCCGAACCTGGCTGGGAATGAGGGATAAATTACTGCTTATTCAGGGACCAATCATATCTCAAATACTTCAATTTGTAGTTTCCTTCTACGAGATACTCTCGATCGACTTCATCCAGATACTGACTGATAAAATTTAACACTGCCCGTTCACTTTTACTACCGGTAAACTTGCCCTCGACACCGTAGGTCTCGATCCAATCTTTGCCGAACCACTTAAAAATAGAGGAAAGATAAACTCGACCTTCAGCCCGTGAGATGCGCAAACCGTGAGGACTGGCAAGAAATTTCCGGGTCTGGTCGTCCAGTTGAGCATCCAATCGATCGCCCCTGTAGGGTTCCCGGCGCAGGGGCGGACAACTGACTGCCGCGCATACTAAGGCCACGTGTATTCGGGGTTCGTTAAATTGCGATCGCAGAATCTGGTGTTCGATGTTGTCCAAGGTCTTCAACTCTCCCGCGATCGCGAATTTCCGGAATCTCCAGACGCCAGGAATATCGCGAATACTTTTTTTAATCGGAATTTGGTCGATAATCGATTGTAGGGTAAAAGCATTGTAAGCATTAATCCAGAAAGCAATCTGCTGTCCTTCGCTCCATGCTGCATAGGTACTGCGATCTACATTAGCTAAACTAGCATTAAAAGCATCCAGTTGCTGGCAGTTAGCTTGCAAATTATTGTAATCAACCCTAGCGTTCTCATTCACATAGGTTTTCAGGACAGCAGCATAGTCACCATAGGTAAACTCTGCCGCCGAGACAATAATTGATGTTGTCCTTTGCCATGCTTGGGTAAGAGGTAGGCGCTCACTGCTATTCAGGATAATTAGGGTGGTAAATAGAGCCAATAGTGGATAAAATTTGTTCATGACAGACAAATGCTTTGGCAGTTGTGGATATTTTCATTTGATCATATCGAGATTAGTATTTGCTGAGATATAGCTGAAGATTGATCTCTCAAATCAAAAATATAATCTCGTTCTCAGTCTCTGGCTGGGAACGGGCGTTTAGAGGCAGAGCCTCCAGAGAATGAGAGAATGAGAGACTGGAGGCTCTGCCTCAGTTGTGCGTTCTCTGGCGGAGCCAAGGAACGAGAGAACCTACAGTTACTTATTGTTAAACTGTTCTCTAACTTGGCTGATTGTATATCGTTTTGCCTCGTTTGACCGCTGTTCGAGAAACTGCATCAACTCTTCCTTCTGCGCAACCAACTTCACTTCTCGTGCAAAGTCATCAACTTCAGCTAGGACAAATTCTTGTCCTTCAGAAGTCTTGAGAATAATGGTGTCTTCACCCGCTAATGCTAAAATTTTCCTGAGAGTTGGTACTTTATTTGAGAGATCGATAGTTTTCATAGTTCAAATCAAACATGGGATGTCAAGAGATTTTAACTAATGCCAGTAGCAGCAATCATAACATCTTTAATCCCTGGCGTGCAAACGAGAACCTCATTGCCCTTAGTTAGCCCCTCCCCAGCTAGAAAATTACTGGTCCAACCCCCTGCTTCCCGCGCGATTGCGAAGCCAGCGATCGCGTCCCAAGGATAATGGTGAAAGTTCCAATAGGCGTCGCTGCGACCGTCGGCTACATGGGCGATCCCGAGGGCCCCGGATCCGAGGCGACGGGTATCGCACTGTGCTGAAAGCAATTGCTGGGTACTGGCGAGGAAACGCTCTATGGTAGTACGATAATTAAAATCAAAAGTCACCATAGCTTTGGTAAGATCATTACAGTCAGTCACCTGAATTTTCTTGCCGTTGCGGGTGGCACCCAAACCCCGACGTGCTGCGAAGAGTTCGTCCGCCACCGGGTCGTAGATGATGCCAATTTCAATCTCCCCTGCTAGCATATAGGCGATCGCCACGCAAAAGAAAGGGATGCCCCGGACAAAATTAGAAGTACCGTCGATCGGGTCAATTACCCAGAAAGCGCTGCCGGGGGACACAGCACCGCCGCGTTCCTCTGCTAAAAATCCATCCGAGGGGAAACTTTCTGCTAGCCTAGTGACGATCGACTCTTCTACTTCCCGATCGGCAATGCTAGCAAGATCCTGTACTCCCTTGACTTCAACGGTCAATTGGCTGACATCTTGAAAATAGCTGAGGGCAAGTTTGCCTGCCTCCCGGGCGATCGCGCAAGCTGCTAGGTAACGATATTCAATATTTTCCGTCATGGAACGATGCCGATCGATTATTGTTCGCGTCCTTACTTTCCTATGCTAGCATAAATATACAGTTTTATCCGTGCCATGTCTTGATTCGCTTATTAGCTTCTTCATGGGATATAGAATCGCCAGTTTCAACTTTTTTGAGTCCTCGGTCAACTTTGTACAGGAAGTAAATCCGATCCATCACCTCTTTAAATGTAACAGATGGCGGCATTGACTCGATCGCCTTCAGGACTCGATATTTTACAGTCGTTTCTGCCATATGGAATATCTTACCTCCCCAAACTATATATTATAACATTAAAAAAATGCTGCAATTATTCAAACATTATATTATTAGTCGGTTAAAACTTTCGATCTTGCACCATTCTCGATTGGCTTCATGGCCCGCCGTGGGTTAAAACCCACGGCTAATAGCTAAAGTGGGTTAAAACCCACTGTCCGCATTGTCAGATGCGGACGATCGCCTATTTTTGTAGATTTTGGCTTTTAGCCTCTGGTTTTAACCAGAGGCGCGGCCTGTTGCAACTAGAGGCGGAGCCTCGATAACTCCTTCCCAGGCTCCCGCCTGGGAAGGAGAGGGAAAAATACTTTACAGCTTGTTCAGGAAACAAGTAGAACATTTTTGTGCTAAACTAGAGCTATACTCAATGCAGACCCAATTCAG
>JACOMV010000432.1 GCA_014324065.1 Hormoscilla sp. SP12CHS1
AGAAATTTCATGAGACAAGACCAGCACGGAGTAATCCAAGCAATGGTTCCCGATGACAACGGTCTTACCAACCAGTAGCCTCCTGCGGTGAAAGTCGCAAGTCCGATTCCGAATGGGAGGATTGGGGGGTGACCCCCAGTTCGACCCCTACCTGGGCGGTAGCTCCTTTGAAAAGTTTGTGGCTTTTCCTGCATCTGGTTTGGCAACAGAAGTATTAGGGCAGCATGTGATGGTAGCGAGGGCACCTTCTTTTGTCAAGCGTTTCCAGCCCGGTGAGTTGCGCAAGTATCTACAGCAGAAGCTGCCCGAGTATATGGTGCCTTCCGCATATACGCTCCTGGATGGCCTACCTCTAAGTGCAAATGGCAAAGTAGACCGCCGCGCCCTGCCTTCCCCGACAAGTATGCGCCCAGAATTGGCAATCCATTATGTAATGCCTCAGACAGAATCGGAGAAACTTATTGCTGCGGTTTGGCAGGATGTGTTAGAATTAGAGAAGGTGGGAATTGGTGATAATTTCTTCGACCTGGGAGGGAATTCATTACTGACCGTTCAAGTCCAGAGCAAATTGTCCGACATTTTCCAGCGAGAGCTATCAATAGTTGAGCTGTTTACTTTCCCAACTATACAGGAGCTAGCCCAACATTTAAGTGAGCCCTCTGCACCAATTGAAACCGCTCCCACCAAGTGTAACTCCACCATCTATCATGTGGGAAAAACTGCCCAAACAGTCCCAGACTGTTTGGTGCCTCTCCAATCCCAGGGCGATGGGCTTCCTTTTTTCTGCGTTCACCCGTTAGCCGGGGTAGTTTTCCCCTATGTCGAACTGGCTCTGATTTTGGGTCACAATCAGCCTTTTTACGGGATTGCAAGCCCTGGGTCTGAATTCTGGCGAGACGCCCCTGACACGCATTGAAGAGATGGCCGCTGCACACATTGCTGCCATCAAAACGGTGCAACCTCAAGGCCCTTACCGGGTGGGGGGATGGTCGTGGGGCGGCCCGATCGCTTTTGAAATGGCTTAGCAATTGTAACAAGAGGGTGAAACCGTCGAGCGCCTCCTGTTGATAGATACACCAGTGAGAACTACCAGTTTGGCGACCTTTGCGATCGCAGGCATTCCATTTATCTTCGGGCAACTGTTACCCCAAATTTTGCCCTATGTTGCTGGTTATGTGCGACTGCAGTTACAACCCGACAATAGCACGATCGCTACACCCGACAACAGACCCAAGTTTCCGGCAGGGAGCATCTCACTTTTGTCGGGGTGTGCGATTTGTTGGAGTCTAAAGTGACTGACCGGGTGAAAGCTCCCCTACTAGGGCGCGCAGTCACAGAACACTTCATCTAGCCTCATATGCTAGATAACTGTGGTATTCATGAGATTGCTGAGGGGGATCCTTACGGGGATCGTTAAAATGCCCGTTGGTATCGCCCCACGCTGCGCGTAAAATCCCAATGACAAATCATAATTTTTAAGGTATATGTACCCACTCCAAATTTTTTGCACAAATGATTTAGACGCACTATATTATTTTCCTGCTATTGGATGGTTAAATCAAGAAGGATCTCCGACAAGACAGCGGGCTGGGATTAGGCATTATTTTGTCAAAAAATAGGTTAATCAAGTGTTGCAAAATAACAGGTTGTGATGATGGATTTCTGTAGCCCCAGGTTTTAACCTGGGGAAAAGCGAATGTTACCGTTTAACGCAGACAACCTGCTTCAGGGTGGCCACAACTTCCACCAGATCGGATTGATTTTGCATTACCTCATCGATCGGCTTATAAGCGCCCGGAATTTCATCCAAGACGCCCTCATCCTTGCGACATTCAACCCCAGCAGTTTGCTGCATCAGATCCTCTACAGAAAATTGCTTCTTCGCCTTGCTGCGAGACATTGATCGCCCCGCCCCGTGGGCACAAGAACAATAGCTTTCGGCATTTCCCTTACCCTTGACGATGAAAGACTTGGCCCCCATAGATCCGGAATAATACCATAATCATCCTCCCGGGCCCTCACAGCCCCCTTGCGCGTCACGTAGACTTCCTCGCCGAAATGCACCTCTTTTTCCGAGTAATTGTGATGGCAATTTACCTGCAATAAGGGCTTAGTCTGCTTCCCGCCCGCCAGATGCTTTTCGACAATGCGCTTCAGTCTCGCCATCATTACATCCCGGTTGAAGCGGGCATAACCTTGCGCCCATTGCAGATCGTGCCAGTAAGCAGCAAACTCAGGGGTCTGGGCCACAAAGTAGGCTAAGTCCCGATCGGGCAACTTTTCTCCTGCCAGCTTTGCCAATTCCTTGGCAGTATTAATATGGTTTTTCGCCAGCATATTACCGATATTACGGGAACCCGAGTGCAACATCAACCAGACTTGGTCTTCGGTATCCAGACAAACCTCAATAAAATGATTGCCCCCACCGAGGGAACCCAACTGTTTCATCGCCTTACCATCCAAGCGTTGCACCCCCGGATGCAGTTCCTTAAAGTCACCCCATCCCTGCCAGTTACTAACAGCAGTTTCGACCTCCTTGTTTTGATTAAATCCCACAGGAATGGCAGCTTCAATATCCAGACGGATCTGCTTGAGTTTACCTTCCAGTCGATCTGCCTCGAAAGGAGTTTTGACTGCGGCCATCCCGCAGTTATGGACAAATACCCCCGCAGTTAAGGCAAAGTTACTATATTCAGGAACTCTCAAGCAGTAGACATCCTGCTTCTCTGGCAGAGGCGTAACCGCCACTACCTTGTGATTATAGCGCATCTGACTGCCTGCCCCCCACTTCCATCCCAAGCCTGCCCGATCGGGCAATTTTCCGACATCTGCCTTTTCCCATCTTCCTGAAGCAGGTTGTTGAATTAAAGTGTAACCATCCTTGTCCAGTTGAGAATAGAAAGGCATCAGGGAAGTACCGGCAAGCAAGTCCCTTGCTTGGAGATACAGCTTGTTCAGGAAACAAGTAGAACATTTTTGTGCTAAACTAGAGCTATACTCAATGCAGACCCAATTCAGC
>JACOMV010000433.1 GCA_014324065.1 Hormoscilla sp. SP12CHS1
CAATTATTTAGCATACGATCTGCTCTGTAATTTCCTAAATTCAGCACCTTGACCCCAAACACTTAACGGAACCAGTGCCAAAATGGAAATTTGACAAAATAGAGATGCAGGGGATATGATGAAGGAGTTGGCGTTACATCCAGAGGATGGAGGAATTTGCGACAGGTAAAAATCGCAGCCCCAAAGGAGGGGTTGTGAGAAGGGTATGAGATCGGGCGTATACCGGTAATGCTTTCCATGACCGGCTTGGTGGGGCCATTTGTGATGGATGCGCCCTATGAGATATATACCTTGAGAATTAAACAGGCAAAATCTTGCGAGAAGGAACAAAGAGGAATGAAATTTACCAAATGTTTTAAGACCCCAGATCCAGTTCCCGCAGAGGGGATATCCCGGGCAGTGGAACTGATGAAAACAGGCAGGCTGTACCGGTACAATTTTGATGGAGAGTTTACTGAAGATACAGATACCCGGGTCGGTTCCTCTGAACTGGCAAGAGAGGTAGCTTTGTTAGAGAGCGAATTCTGCGAGTATACGGGGCATAAATATGCAGTAGCAGTAAATTCATGTGGCAGTGCGCTGTTCTTGGCCCTAAAGGCAGCAGGGGTGCAATACTCAGACAAGGTGTTGACCAACGCCTTCACATTCACAGCAGTTCCCAGTAGCATCGTCCATGCAGGGGGAGTTCCGGTTTATGTAGAATGCGATCGGGAATATTTGCTAGATATAGAGGACTTGAAGAGGAAAATCATAGAGAATCCCGATGCCAAATATTTGATGCTGTCTCACATGCGGGGACAGATATCGGATGTAGAGGCGATCGCCCAAATATGCTCCGATGCCGGAATATATTTGATCGAGGACTGCGCCCATAGCTTGGGTGCTACATGGTACGATCGCCAGCTGGGTGAAGACAAGATTGTTGGGCACGACGGCAAGATCGCCTGTTTCAGCAGTCAAAGTTATAAATTAATCAATTCAGGCGAAGGTGGTTTGGTGGCAACTTCGGACGAGCGCGTAGCCGCCTATTGTATTTTAGCAGCGGGTTCTTACGAGCAGCTGTACAAAAAACATAGCTCGCGGCCTTTTGACGATGAGTTGTTTGAAGAACTGAAACCCCACGTGCCCAATTTCAGCTTGAGGATGAATAACTTAACGGCGGCAGTTATCAGGTCTCAAATCCCCACATTGCCTGACAAAATTGCTGAGTGCAACAAAAAGTACAGCCAATTGGAAAACATCCTGGCTGTTGCGGATAATATTTATATCCCATCGCCCCTGAAAGGAGTAAAACGAGCGCCAGACAGCATTCAGTTTACCCTCTTAAATCTGACGAAAGAACAAATCGATAAACTTGTCAAGCGGACGGCACAAAGGGGGGTAAAAATAAAAATTTTTGGACGCCAGGACAACGCGCGTTATTTCAAGAACTGGCAATACTCCTTTGTTGAAATGCCAGATTTACAACAAACAGATGAGATTATCTCTTGTGCTTGTGACCTGCGGATCTCCTTGTCATTTACCCGGGAAGACATCAATTTGATGGGTTACATCGTCAAGGATACATTGTACAAAATTATCGCGGAAGAGAACCGGGTGGATTATCGCCAAGGTTTAACAACCAGTTTCAAGGATATCAATGAAGTCGTATCAAAATACGATAATTGGGTATCGGATTATGACCGGGAACACCATAACAACGGCTGGAAAATTATGCTCAATCATCTGGTATACACCCTCACATCTTACTTGCAGAGTACCGACAAAATATTAGACGTGGGGTGCGGGACTGGTTTGTTCGGCAAGGAATTGAATTCTTACAATTTTTCAAACTTGCATGGAATAGATATCAGCGAAAAATATTTGCAAGTCGCGCAAGAGTTGAAGATTTATAAAGGCTTAGAACGCGCGGAGTTGGGAAAAAGGATTGATTTTGCAGACAAGGAATTTGATGCCTTGGTGTCTTGCGGGGTGTTTACCCGCAACCAGGTGCCATTAAATGCTTTCTCCGAACTGATTCGGATTTTGAAACCCCAGGGTTTGTTGGCGATGAATTTAATGGTTGAAGACAACGACTATTATTACAACAAACTTAAAGAATATTACGATGAGGGTATTCTGGCTGAAGTGGAAAAAACCCGGATCCAGGTTTTAAAAAGCTGTAGCCACGACCTGGTGATTGTCCGCAAGCTAGGTTAGGCACCAACTTAAGCTGTATAAGGAAGTTGTTGCGGCAACAGCGCTATATCATCTCTGCTGTTGGTGTTGGCGCTGTTGCCGCAACAACGAACCAATATTTCTTTATGGTAGTTTATGCTGGTCTTCGAGAGATATTATGGGTAAACTTATAGCGTTTCTCAAATTGATGTAGTGCCAAAAAATCGCCTACTTGTCATTGCGAGGGGGGGGGTAGATGAGCGAGTAACTTTTGATTTATGAGTTCCCCCCCCCCCGAAGCAATCTCTGGCAAGCATATCACACTAATATGAAAACCGCTATATTTACCCATAGATTGACCTCTTCTCAGGCAAGTTTCGCGGTTGTGGTGGCACGTCCCGATCTTCGTAGAACTACCTGGATAGCCTACCCACCAGATAAAATCTGTTGTTCCGAAGCCTTAGGCATGTCATTCTTGACCGATCGCAGAATTGCTTCAATTTTAATAATTATCCTGTTTATGAAAATGTTTCTACTTCTGAATAATTCAATATTTTTCGATCCTGAGTAAGTAATAACGAGCTGTAAACCTTAGCCGTTGCGACTATTATCTGGTCTGCTGGATCGGCATGAAATCCAGATAGTCGAGTAGATTGAAGGATAATTGGAATGCTTAATTCCAGCAATTGAACATTAGGGTAATTTAAGGCAAGTTCGAGCCATTATTCTACAGAACACTGCAAATTTAGGGCGTGTCATCAATTAAGCCAGACGACAGTGGCAGCGAGGTAGATAGCACCTAGCCCGGGTCGCGCGCAGCGCGATAGAAATTGCGAGCAGTTTTATCGTAGCGTGTCG
>JACOMV010000434.1 GCA_014324065.1 Hormoscilla sp. SP12CHS1
GCATTTTTGCGGAGAAATTTACCAAAAATGGCTGTCTGGGACGTAGAAATTTTTATAGGTCGCAACTTGAGTTATATACTAATAAAAATAAGAATCACACCAAAAAGCTCTGGAGAAGGCAACAGCGTAAAAGCGAGTAAATAAAGATGTTTAACGCCACCAAAATCCTAATCAACAACTTTGTCAAAAATATCCGGGAAGGCTACAGCCGTACCTACGGGGGGTGGAAAGCTGACTACGCAGACATCATCGACTGGGCGGGGAGTATGGCCCTGGAAAACATCGCCAACAGCGACGCCCTCTATCACAATGTCGCATAGCTATCTTAGTGAGCTTAGTAGGGCAAGAGATTTTACGAGGCAAGCATATCCGCGAGGGTGGTGTATCCTGTGAAGACTGGTTGCACTATGTCATCTCTTTGGTCTGCCATGATATTGGCTATGTGAAAGGGGTATGTCGCCAAGATGGCAATGGATTATATGCCACAGGCAAAGACGGGGCAATGGTTTCTTTGCCCCCAGGTGCTTCTGATGCTAGCTTAACTCCTTACCATGTGGACAGGGCCAAATTGTTCATAGATGAGCGGTTTGGCGGTCACAAGCTAATTGGTGCTGAGGTGATTAAGCACAATATAGAATTGACTCGCTTCCCGGTGCCCAAGGCAGAAGACCATCAAGATACTGTCTACTATCCGGGTCTAGTGCGGGCTGCGGATTTGATCGGTCAGCTGTCTGACCCCCGATACTTGAATAAGATTACGTCTTTGTTCTACGAGTTTGAAGAAACGGGCACGAACAAGGCCCTAGGCTATCGACATCCCGGAGACCTGCGGAAAAACTATTCCAAGTTCTACTGGAATGGGGTTTATCCCTACGTGAAAGATGCTCTCCATTACCCGTCCCTGACTCAGGAGGGGAAACAAATTGTGGCTAATCTCTACTGTAATGTGTTTGTGGTGGAACACGAACAGGTAGCTGAGAACTCGGACAAGCTGAGACTGGCTGAAGCTGCGGCTTAGGAGTAGACTGTGGACTGGTGGAAGAAACTGAAAAATAATCCTTTGGCCCGCTCGGGAGCCTCGCTGCTGCTGGTTTTCTATCTAACTGTGATGGCAGCAGGCTTCGTCGCCCCTTATGACCCCTATGTGGGACAGCAGGATGGGGCGCTGTTGCCGCCAACGAGGGTTTACTGGCGCAATCAAGCAGGAGAGTTTATTGGCCCTCATGTTTATCCTTCGACCCAGGGATCGGTGAGCCTGGAAACGGGCGATCGGGCTCTCATCGTAGACCGCACTCAGCCGTCACCTTTGGGTTTGTTTGTCAAGGGAGACCCCTATAAACTGTTTGGGGTGTTCCCGACAGACATTCACCTATTCGGCGCTAAGGGTGAAGGAAAGCTGAATATTCTGGGCACCGACGAGCAAGCACGAGACCAGTTCAGTCGCATAGTTTATGGCGGTCAAATTAGCCTCAGTATCGGTTTGGTGGGAATTGCCATTTCCTTTCCCTTGGGAATGTTGATCGGAGGCATATCTGGCTATTTTGGCGGCTGGGCGGACGCAGTTTTGATGCGGATGGTGGAAGTGCTAATGACCATTCCAGGCATATATCTGTTGGTGGCCCTGGCTGCCGTACTGCCCCCAGGGTTGACAAGTACCCAAAGGTTTCTGATGATTGTAGCAATCACTTCCTTTATCAGCTGGGCCGGGTTGGCACGGGTGATTCGCGGACAGGTACTATCGATTAAGGAGCGGGAATTTGTCCAAGCGGCAAAGGTGATGGGGGCCAATCCGCTCTATATTATTGTCCGTCATGTCTTGCCCCAAACGGCGACTTATGCGATCATCTCGGCGACGCTATCGATTCCCAGCTTTATTGTGGCAGAATCGGTGTTGAGTCTGATTGGCCTGGGAATTCAGCAACCCGATCCTTCTTGGGGGAATTTGCTCTCCTCTGCTAGCAATGCTTCAATTTTGGTATTGCAGCCTTGGTTAATATGGCCGCCAGCAGTGTTGATTATCTTGACGGTGTTGGCGTTTAATTTATTAGGGGATGGATTGCGGGATGCTTTGGATCCGAGGAGTTTACAGGGTTAGGACTCACTCCTGTAGCTACCGCAGCGACGGTATGAAGACTTGGGTTTGGGATTCATGGAAATTATTAGTAAATTGGCTGACACTTATGTAGCTGGGTCTGTTTTCACAGGATGCTGTCCATAGAAGGGCAGGGCGTCTTGCCAACTAGGACGAATTCCAAGTTGCCAGTTGAGATGAGCAAGTTCTAAGACGCTGAACGCGGAAGCACCACGATCTGCTGGGGCAACAATAAGTTGGTAGGGTGTCTCCCAATGGTCGAGGGTTTGTTGCCAGATATCGGGGGCCCGTGCCCCATCTGGTAACAGGGGGGTAACTCCTTGGGCATTGACTTCGTAGATGGCGGTGAATAGCTGACCCCGCTGGGCAGGCATTTGTATGGCAATATTACTAAATTCTACAGAACTGTGCGATCGGGCGATCGCGGCCAGAGAGGAGACTGGGAATAGGGAAATATCCAACTGCTGTGCCAAGGTCCGGGCGGTAACGACCCCCATGCGGGTGCCTGTGAAGCTACCCGGACCGGTTGCTACCGCGATAAAGGTTAAGTCTTTCCAAGTTTGGGGTTTGATAAATTCAGTTAGCAGCAGGTGTAGCTGGGCGGACAGTTCCCGCCCCAAGTCCCAGGTTCGATTTCTCGGGCCGTCTGCGGACTGATCGCGGCTATCAGAGGAAAAATTGCTGATGGCTAAACCTAGTTGGGGACTGCTAGTGTGGAGGGCTAAACCGTATAACTGGCGATCGGGTGTCACGGCAAGATATTAGTTGGGTTGATTTATCGTTTACTAGCGTGGAGAATGGTGATGCCAATAATCTCGGAACGCGGTCGTAGCGGATATTAAACTAAGCCAGTCCGTCACCGGACCGACTCGTCTTCAAAACCGGACGTGAGACTTTCACCTCATCCGGCTCCT
>JACOMV010000435.1:0-1310 GCA_014324065.1 Hormoscilla sp. SP12CHS1
TTGTTATTACTGGATATCTAAATACTCCATACCCTATTAATCGACTTCTGTCAAAAAAATGATTGATGACACGCCCTAGATCGGTAGCAATAGTAGTATCTCCCACTTCTCCCACAAGATCGGGAACTCGCCATTTATCTAAATTAATCCGACGAGGTTCTCCCGATCGCCATTGTGGAGAACCTCCACCAAGATATAAAACTATATCAGAAGATGCAGCCTGCTTTTGAGGTTTTTCCAGTACGCATCCTCCCAGGACATCCACATATTGATCTGGTTTGCGAGCGGCGAACCAGGCAAAAAATAGCATTGTGAACAGATGATTGAATCTAGAGTGATTAATTCCTTCGTTACCCATGTCAACTAAAAGATATCCCCGATTAAAAAATCGCCTCACCTGTTCAGTGGTAGGCCCGTCGCGTCGCGATAAGTCAAGTAATCTTCCCAGGTGGCACAAAGCCATTGTGGAAAAGCGGCATTTAATTTAGGTGCGAGCGCTGTTGAATTAGTCATCTGTTTGTTAGGAGTGCGGTCACAAGTAATTGATAGTCAAGCAGACAATAAACTCGGTTTCTATGCCTCAGGCAAAAATTGCTTAGATAACTAACAGTAAAGTGGGCAATGCCCACCATGAATGGCACTGACTTAGTCGAACCCATTGTTTTGACCTTCATTCCTAGTTCAAAAACTAAGTTACGGATGAATTGTGCAATCATTCTAGTAGCAGCATAATGCTTTTCTGAAGGCATGGTAATCTCCAATGTCCCTTTGTCGTAGGTTAATCTGGCAGAACGATCGTCTCCCAGAACCTCCAAGATTGTCTCATACCCCTGCCACCTGATGTTATGGAAAACTACCCGTTGTTCCGGCGGGTCCGGCAGTTCGGCGATCGCCATTTTTTCCCGATGAGTTATTGCTACTGTCACCTGCTCTGTCCTTCTCTCTAGTAGGGGCAATCTGAGTGCTCTACCTAATCATATCACAGAACCCGTGGTGCCGTCTTGGCAAACGGATATCTCGCAGGATCGCCCTTCTGCTTTTAGCCCTGGCGACGGGAATAACTTTAACATACAACTGGCAGTACATGACCAGCAGTTCGGGCAGTATATAGCCTTTCTCAAGTTGATGTACCCTCGTTCCCAGGGTCTCCCTGGGAATGCTCAGGGAGAGGCAGAGCCTCCTGTAAATTCCTTTATCGGCCTCCGGGTAACTTGTGAGTTCCGCATCCTAGGTCGTCTATTGAGGCCAGGAGGCAGAGGAAGAACTAGGAGTGACCAGGGAGACCCTGGTCACCAGAGAATATGTCGATA